>NZ_JBTLTH010000002.1:0-75861 GCF_054483935.1 Tessaracoccus yangjingae
GATTTCGGCACGGAGGCGGAAGGCTTCAGGCGTGGGCGGATCCTCGAAAGTCCTGCCCAGCAGAACGCTGTACCAGATTGTTGGTGCTGGATCACCGGGCCAGAACAGCGCGGCGAGCATCCGACGATCCCATCGTGGCAGGCTCCCCCACCATGAATCGGGCTTCGCGTTCGTGACGCTCCAGCCAGGCGTCACCATGGCGGAGACGCCGATGTCCATCAGATCGGCCGTGGAGCTTGTCAAGTTGTTTGTGTAAGCGGGTCGGTCTCCGGGGTGTCTAGAGGTAGGGGTTGATGCGGTCGGGGTAGGCGATGGCGAGCTGGGCCAGGGCCTGTTTCCAGTTGGTGGTGACCTGTCCCTCGACGAGTCGGCCTTCGGCGTTGCGTTTCTCTCCTTTCTTGCGTCCTTTCTCCTTGGCGCGGTCGCGGGCCCGCTTGTCCTCGATGTTGCAGATCGCCAGCCACAGCAGCTTCACCGCGGCCTCGTCGGAGGGGAAGTGGCCCCGGTTCTTGGTCACCTTCCGCAGCTGGTAGTTCAAGGATTCGATGGCGTTGGTGGTGTAGATCACCCTGCGTAGCATCGGCGGGAACGCCAGGAACGGGACGAATCTGGTCCAGGCGTCGGTGAACACGCGCACCGTGTTCGGGTTCGCCCGCCCGAGTTCCGAGGCGGCGAACGCGTCCAGCTCGGCCTTCGCGGCGGCCTCATCGGGAGCCTGGTAGATCGGCTTCAACGCCGCCGCCACCTGCTTGCGGTCCTTGTAGTTGACGAATCGCATCGCGGAGCGGATCAGGTGGACCACGCATGTCTGAACGGTCGAGTCGGGCCAGGTCGCCTCGACGGCCTCGGGGAACCCGGTCAGCCCGTCGCAGCACACGATCAGCACGTCACGGATTCCGCGGTTGGCGAGCTGCGCGCAGACCCCGGCCCAGAACTTCGCGCCCTCGACTGCCTGGATCCAGATCCCCAGCACGTGCTTGATGCCGTCGATGTCGACCCCGACCGCGATGTGAGCGGCCTTGTTGCGCACGTGGGCGCCGTCGCGGATCTTGACGATCAGCGCGTCGAGGTAGATCACAGGGTAGAACGAGTCCAGCGGCCGTTGCTGCCAGATCATCACCTCATCGGCGACCTCGTCGGTGATCTTGGAGATCGTCTCCCGCGAGATCTCGGTACCGATGGTCGAGACCAGGTGGTGCTCGATGTCGCGGACCGTCATCCCGCCCGCATACAGGCTGATGATCATGTCATCGAGGCCTGACAGGCGCCTGGAGCCCTTCGGGACCAGCATCGGGGTAAACGACCCGTCCCGGTCTCGGGGGATCGCCAGGTCGACGTCACCGACGCTGGTGGCCACCGTCTTCGGATACGACCCGTTGCGGGAGTTGGGGAACATGTCGGCGTCCGGGTCGCCCTTGTCGTAGCCGAGGTGATCGCTGAGCTCGGCCTGGAGGCCTCGTTCGAGGCCGGCCTTGATCAGCTGCTGGATCAGCCCGTCACGGCCCTCCAGCTGGACCTCGCCGGCGTCGATACGGGCATACAGATCCGCCAACGCCCCCGAGGCCTCGAGGGCCTCCACGCCGGCGCGTTGGGCACGGCGCCGGTCCTCACGGTCGAGTTTGTCTATCACGGTCATCATTCTGCTTTCGTGTCAGGAGCTACCCCTTACACAAACCATCTGACACCCTCCGGCCGTGCGGGACACAACCAACGAGTCATTCAGGAACCTTACGAAGCCGGACCAGTACTCATCGTCTTCGGCGACGATCCCGGGGGAAACCACCACTGGCTCGACGCCAGCGTGACGTGCCCGGCGGATGTCCAAGCCCATCATGTTCGGTGAGTCCATGTCGTGATAGATCATGGCCCGACCCTAATCGAGACTCACGGAACTTCGTAACATTTTTAAATGTTTGGAACTAGGGCGCTGTGGTCGAAGACTGGAGGTAGGCGCCCTCAGATCGACGGCAGCCCACTCGAAAGGACACTACGGTGACGCAACCGCTCCACTCCCGATCCACCCACGCACGTACCCTGCGCAACATACTCGCGCGGCTCCTCGACCTGGCCACATCCGCCGCGAAGTCGATCTTCAACGACCTACGTCGACGCGTGCGGCAGCACGACATGCAGATGAGGACGTCCAAGAGCTACCGGCAGGAGTTCCGACGGGGGGGCACCACCCTTATCTCCGCCGTTAAGGACACCAAGGTTCGCACCACGCTCCTCAGCGTTCTAGAGGCCTACGTGTGGCTCTACCAGCAGGCCGGAGCCTCGGCATGACCCGGCGCTGCGTCCCGACTGGAAAGCGGCGGTTCCGTGATCATGATGAAGCGGTCGCCGCGCTCCACAACGCCTGCAACAGCCGGGACGGCAGCAGCCCACTGCGGAACCACAACACGCAGAAGGGAAACACGCGCTTACCAGTGCGGAGCCTGCAACGGATGGCACCTGACCTCGCAATCTGCCATCCTGATCGCCGCCTAGACGCCTTCCGGGATGATCCGCGCTCGTCCCTCATGTTCCCGAATCCGAAAGACTCGAGCCAGAGGCCTAGACGGCACCTCTGCCTGGTTCCTACTCGTACTGCTCCCATCTAAAGGGCCGAAGTGTGCACGTCTCCTCGGCATCGGGGGTTGGGTCGACCTCGTCTCGGAAGACACGGAGTCGGCGGTCTGCGGCCTCGACCTGCGTGTGGCGGGTGTGGGCTGCGCGTCCGGGCCAGGGTTGGTGTTTCTCGTCGCAGGCTCGGCGTTGGTCGCGGGTGCGGTCGAGGTAGCCGGGGAGGGCGTAGCGGTGCCATTCCTCGAGCGGCATGGGGCTGGTGGCTTCGCCGCTTGGTAGCGCAGGGCGGCGAGGGTGGAGAGTTCTCGGATCAGGGGTGGGTGTTCGGGCCAGCAGGGTGGTGTGTGGTCGGCGGAGTACCAGGCGTGCTGGGAGTTGAGCCAGAGCACGAACGCGTCGAGCCACAGCCAGGTGTCCCAGCGCAGTTCCGGGTCGGCGATGGTGGTGAGGTCCCAGACCCTGGGCAGGATCTCCCCTGTGGCCATGATCTCCTCGGCAGCCTCCCCCCCGCGAGCCAACGCGGCCAGGTCGAGGAGTGCCGCGAGCATCCGCTGCGTGAGGTCGGGAAACGGCAGGAGCTGACTCATAGCGATTCAGGTCCTTCAGTCGGTGAGGCCGAGTTGGCGGGCGTAGGAGTGAGCCATGGCGGTCCTCTCCCCCGCACTCATCTGGTGGGCATCGTTGGCGGTGGAGATGAGCTGGCGTGCTGCGTGCTGCTGGTCGAGGAGGCGTTTGCCGGGTTTGCCGTCGATGGCGCGGTGGAGGGTGGCGATGATCGGCTTTCCGTTCTCGGCGACGACGAGGGCGGTGCGGGTGGGGAGTTCGCGGAGTTGTTCGGGGCGGATGACGGGGGTGTCTTCGCCGTGGGTGGAGATCGAGCCATGGCCGCCGTGTTGCTGGTTGCGGCGTGTGATGCGCCGAGTGCCGAGGAGGTCGCTGATCTCGCGGGTTGAAGCCGGCGTCTTTGGAGCCGCCGAAAATGATCAGGGAGTTGGTCAGGTCCTTGATCGCCCTGGCCTGCTGTTCCCCGAAGATGCGGGTCAGCTGCGCCAGGTCTGGGAGGCCCAGATGAACGAGATCCCCAACGCCCGCTCGTTGGCCATCCTGGTCGCCAGCGTCGGCAGCGGTGCCGTGGAGGGCAGCTCGTCGAGGCAGGCCAGCATCGGCGGGCACAACCTGCCGAACCCGCTCTCATTGGCCAGTTGCAGGGCGGTGTCGAGGACGTGTTCGGCGACGGCGGTCATGAGCGGGGAGGCGGAGACGTAGGGGTCTTCGCGGCCGAGGAGGTAGATGGTGCCGTTGCGTTTGATGAGGTCGGCGATGTCGACGGCGGGGCGGCCGTCGCTGGGGACGCAGCGTTCGCGTCGGTCTCGGGTGGCGAACAGTGCGAGGGCTTGGTCGACGGTGGACTTGGTGTTGCCGGCGGTGCGCTCGTCGGTGTTGCTGACCGCGCCGGCGAGGAGGCCGGACCAGTTCGGTTCCGCCATCGGATGCGAGCGCAGGATCTCTGAGGGGAGGGTGGCGGTGCGGGGGTTCGCGGACCATTCGAGGACGTCGTTGAGTGTGTAGCCGGCGAGGGCTGCGGCGTGGAGGTAGCACTGGATGACTTTCGCGGCTTCGGCGGCGTAGAAGCGGGCGGCGGAGTCGGCGCCGTCTCCCCCGCTGCCGAGGGTTCCGGCGCAGAACGCTTTGGCGCGCTTCTCGGCAACGGTGGCGGTGACGCAGCCCTCGATCGGGTCCCAGATCAGCTCCGGCAATCCAGGTGCGGCGCCGAACGGGTCGAGCACCGCCACTGGGCCTCGGGCTTGGCGGGCGACGAGGGTGAGGAGGAGGTCGTCGGGTTTGGTGAGGGTCACCAATGCGGCGCCGGGGGCCTGGAGGAGGGCGGGGGTGAGGATGTCGAGGGTCTTGCCGGATCCTTGTGGTCCGATCACACCCGCGGTGCGGTCCCACGGCTGCCACAAGGACACCCCCACCGGCACCTTGCTAGTCCCGATCCGCCACCCCACCGCAGTGGGCTCAAACCGCCTACTCACGGCCGGACCTTTCGGTACAGGTCAGGGCGGACCACGGCCCGGTTGACTCGGAGCCGGCCCAGGCCGAGGAGCTGTTCGGCCTGTCCGGTGGTCGCCATGCCTTTGAAGCGGCGGCCGGCCGTGACGCGCAACGCGAGGACGATAGCGGCGGTGAGGCCGGCGGCGAACAGTGCCGCGGCGATGGCCCACGCCATCCAGGCGTTGGCGGTGCCGTGGGTGGTGAGGCCGGCGTGGAGGTTGCCGGTGAGGATGCCCCAGCTGCTGGTGACCAGAGCGGCCGACGGTGGCCAGTGCCAGCCGTCGCCGGCGGCGGCGAGGGTGAGGCTGCGGCCGGCCTGGACCGCCCCCAAACCGAGGAGGGCGATGGTGGTGAGGGCGCCGGCGGCGGGTTCCCAGGTCCAGGCGTAGCCGTCGTCGTGCTGCGAATCTGTCATGCCCCGAAGAACCCGAACGAGTCGGGTCCACAGCGTGAGCGTTCAGCACATCGGCCCGGGGTCGAACATCAGCGGAAGACTGCTGATTCTAGACGTCGTCCCTTTTCAGCTAGGCCAGCGACCCGGCGAGCGGGAGTAACCGCTCCGGCTCGCGGCCCCACCACCACCATGGAGAAGATGATTTCGACGGGTGAGACACAACTTGCGCGAATGGAGGGAACCGCCGCCTGGTGTCGGCCAGACGGGTCCGCACGTTGCTATTTGGTGGCCAACTGCTGGAAGTTGGCCACGGCGGCCAGGGTGACCTCGTCGTCGAAGAACGACCTCCATACCGCGGGGCCCATGGTGAAGTGACGCACTCCGGCCTGGGCAAGCCGCAGTACCTGTTCGGGGGTTCGCAGACTTCCGGCGAGAAGTTTGGTGCTGGCGTCGAGCCCGACGAGGGCGGCCTGGATGGCGAGAGCTGCCTCCATACCGTCGCGTCCAGCGGCGTCCATGCGGCCGACGAAGGGAGCGAGGAACGTCGCGTCGGCGAGGACCACAGGGAGCACCTGAGGGCTGTCGTGGACGGCCGTGACCAGCACCTCACCCTCGCGCGAGAGCTCTTTCGCTGCCTCAACGCCTGCGGACGAGTAAGGGACCTTGACCACCACGCGGGGGCTCATCTGCCGGAACTGGCGCCCGAGTTCGATCATGTCAGCCGCACTCTCTCCCCAAGCCTGAACGAACACCCGCTCGGCACCTGCCGCTGTGGCCCAATGGATGAGGTCAGGGATGTTGAGTGAGGTCAGGCCGGCCTTCTCCAGAATGGCGGGATTGGTGGTGACGCCGCTGAAGAGGCCGGTCCCGAGGAGCTCCTCGACGTCGGATTGGACGGCGGAGTCGATGTAGTAGTGGATGGGCATGGTGGTTCTCCTCTTCCAGTGGGAGGCGCGGAACATGAGAGGGGAGGGAGCTAGCGGGGGCTCAGGAGTCCGCGCGGGCGCGCGTGTCCATGACGACGGCGACGACGATGATCAGGCCTTTGACCACCATCTGCCAGTAGCTGGAGACGTTGAGTAGGGTGAGTCCGTTGCTCAGGACGGCCACAAGGATGCAGCCGATCACGGTGCCGCTGATGCGGCCGCGGCCTCCGGCGAGGCTGGTGCCGCCGAGGACGACGGCTGCGATGGCGTCGAGTTCGAGGCCGGTGCCCATGGAGGGCTGGCCCGAGCCGAGGCGGGCAGTGAGGATCGCGCCGGCGAGGCCGCTGAGGATGCCGGTCAGGACGTAAACCCCACCCACGGTGAGGGCGACGGGCAGGCCTGTCCATCTGGCAGCGACTTCGTTGCCTCCCACCGCGTACGTGTAGCGCCCGAACTTCGTCTTGCGGAGGATCAGCGCCCCGAGCGCAACGGTGGCCGCCATGATCCACACGGGAACAGGGATCCCGAGGAGGTAGCCCACGCCCATCATGGTGAATGCTGGGTCCTGGGCAGGAATGGGGCTGCCGTTGGTGTAGATGTAGCCGAACCCTCGGAATGCCTGCATGGCCGCGAGGGTGGTGATGAACCCGGCGATGCGGAACTTGGCTGTGACGAAGCCGTTCACCGTCCCGGCCAGGAGCCCCACTCCGAGCGCTGCGGCGACGGCGAGCACCGGTGAGCCGGTCTTCGAGAGGACGTCGGCGGCCATGACACCCGAGAAGGCGACGATGGCTCCCACGGACAGGTCGATACCGCCGCTGATGATGACGAACGTCATGCCGACGGCCACGATAGCGGTGACAGCCATTTGCCTGACCACGTTCATCAGGTTGGACACCGTGAGGAAGTACTCGCTGGTGAGGGTGAACGCCAGCATGACTAGGAGAAGTGCCGCGATCAGCGCGAACTGGCGCAGATGAGCCACTGACAACCTGCCCTTGTGGTCAGCGGCGACGGCGGTGGTGGTCGTGTCTGTGGTGGCGCTCATGCTACTGCTCCCATCGCGTGCCGGAGCAGCGCTTCATCGTCGAGTTCATGGTTCACTCCTTCGTAGGTGATGGCGCCTTCGCGCATCACGACCACACGGTCGCTGAGCATCCGGATCTCTTCGCTCTCGGAGGAGATGACGAGGATGGACATGCCCTGGTCGGCGAGCAGTCGGATCTGCTCGTAGATGTCTTGCTTGGCGCCGACATCGACGCCCTTGGTGGGCTCGTCGAGGATCAGCACCGAGGGATCGAGGGCCAGCCACTTGGCCAGCACGATCTTCTGTTGGTTGCCGCCGCTGAGGCGGCCTGTCTCCTGATGTGGCCCGCGGGCGACGATGCCGAGGCCCTTGGAGTATTTGGCCCAGAGCGTCGCGTCGTCCTTCCTGGATCGGGTCAGGACGGGCCAGCGTCGGAGGCCGGCCAGCTCAAGGTTTCGGAGGTTCGATAATCCGAGCACCAGTCCGCCGACTTTCCGTTCCTCGGGGACGAGCCCGAGCCCGGCCGCGGCGGCCTTCGCGGGTGACCCGGGGGGCAGCAGCTCACCGGCGACCTTCACGGTGCCGGACTGGTAGCTGTCGATACCGAACACGGCGCGGGCGAGCTCGGTGCGGCCTGCGCCGACAAGGCCGAACAGGCCCACCACCTCGCCTTGGTGGAGGGTCAACGAGATCCCACGCACGTGTGCGTTGGTGAGGTTCACGACCTCGAGGGTCGCCGGACCTCGTGTCTGTTCGTGGTCCTGGTCGACGAGTCGGGCGGAGTACCGCTGCAGGTCCCGTCCGATCATCATGCGGACGAGGGCGTCGCGATCGATGTCGGAGGTGAGGACCGAGTCGACGTAGGCGCCGTCGCGCATCACGGTGATGCGGTCGGTGAGGGCGAAGATCTCATCCATGCGGTGGGAGATGTAGACGATGGCGACTCCCTGGTCCCTCAACCCTCGCAGAATGTCCATGAGGTTGGCGGCCTCAGCTGCGCTGAGTGAGGTTGTCGGCTCGTCGAGGATGATCACGCGGGCCCCGGAGGACAGGGCGCGCGCGATCTCCACGAGCTGCTTCTTCGCGGTCGGCAGCGTCCGCACAAGCGCGGTGGGGCTGACCCCCGCGAGCCCCACCGCGTCCAGGGCCCGGCTGGCCTTTCGCTTCGCGGCGGCATCGTCGATGAGCCCGAGTCGGGTCGTGGACTCGCTACCCAGTGCGATGTTCTCGCTGACGGTGAGGTCATCGAGCAGGATGAGCTCCTGGTGGACGATGGAGATCCCGCGTGCGCCCGCCTCCCGGGGGTCGAGCGCGCGAACGTCTTCAAGGATCCCGCCGGGATCCGCGATGCGGAGGGTGCCGGCATCCCGGCTATACACCCCCACGAGGATCTTCATCAGCGTCGACTTGCCGGCACCATTCGCGCCCATGAGTGCATGGATCTCGCCAGCGGCAATCTTCATCGTCCCATCGCGGAGGACACGTACGCCCGAGAATGACTTCTCAACGCCGGCCATTTCCACCAGAAGCTCCCCAGACATGATCAGCCCTTCCTAGACGTCACTTGCTGTCGGAGGCGTAGGCTGCTTCGCGGTCGATGAACTCCTGGACGTTGTCCTTGGTCACCAGATCGATAGGCGCGGTCTCATGCTCGGAGATGTCCCCGCCCTGCAGCTTCTCGTGCATCATTTTCAGCGCGATGTAGCCCATCTGGTACGGGTCCTGCGCGATTGTGGCGCGAATGGCCGTCTCGTCGTTGATGGCGCTGAGCAGGTCCGGGGTAGCGTCCACTCCGACGATCAGCAGGTCCAGGCCGCGTGCCTGAACCGCGCTCATGGCACCCATGGCGCTGGACTCGTTGACCCCGTAGACGGCGCCCAATTCAGGATTGGCCTCGAGGATGTTCTCCGCGGAGGCGAGTGCCGTCTCGCGCTGCATCCCATCGCCTGCATTCGCGACCAGCTCGATGCCTGGATGGTCCTTCAACGCCTCGACGAAGCCTTCCTCGCGTTGGGCGGTCGACGTCACGGTCGGAAGGCCGATCAGAGCCACTTTGCCTTCGCCGCCGAGTTCCTCGGCGATGTAGTTCGCAGCGTCGCGGCCGATCTGCACGTTGTCGGACTCGACGAACGAGGTGACCTCCGCGCCGATCACGTTGATGTCGACCGGGATCACAGGTACGTCGGCGTTGAGGACGTTCTGGACGGCGTTGGTGAGGCCCGCGGAGTCCACCGGATTGACCAGGAGACCATCGATGTCCTGTTGCAGCAGATCCTCGATCTGTTGAACCTGGGTCTCGACCTTGTAGTCGGCGCTCATCACCTTGAGGTCGATTCCCGCCTCCTCTGCGTATTTCTCGGCGCCCCGCTGCATGGCGACGAAGAAGGGGTGGACGCTCTGCCCGAAGGAGAAGGCGACCGTGTAGTCACCGTCGCTCGCAGCGGCGGTCTCGGATGTGGTTGTCGTGGTGCCGGGGCCTTCGGTGGTGCAGGCCGCAAGGGTGAGGGCCAGAATGCTGGCGCTGATCAGGGACAGTGTCTTCTTCACAGACATGGGTGCACTTCCTCTTCGTTGATAGGTGCTGTGGGGGATGGGTGTGCTCGCCACTGGGCAGGCGAGCCGTTGTGGGGGTCAGATGCCTTTGGCTGCCCGGGGCGGGGTAACCCGCTTGCCGAGGACGGCGAACTTTGATGCGCCGCTGGCGGCGGGGATGTTGTTGGCGAGGTCGTTGATGTTCGCGAACGCCAGAGTGCCGAACTTGATGGCTTCCTTGAACGGAGCGGGGATCCCGAACTCGTCCGAGGTGGCCAGGCGCAGGGACTCCGGTAGGTGCGCAGCCAGACGCTCCATGAGGAATCCGTTGCGGACGCCGCCGCCGCTGGCGATGAGCGCCTGCATCCGGTCCAGGTTGGGCACGTGGTCCACAATGGAGCGCGTGATTCCGATCGCTGTGAACTCCGTGAACGTGGCCACGAGATCCGCGGTGCTGTGGGAGGCGTAGCGGTCGATGGCTGAGTCGGCGTACGTCGAGCCGAAGTCGAGTCGCCAGGCGCTGCGGGGAACAGCGCGCCCGAAGAACTCGTGTGCGACCAGCTCATCGAGCAGCGGCTGGATGATGGCGCCGGAGCGGGCCGTGGCCCCGTCCGCGTCGTAGGCCTTGCCTTCGAGGCGTTTCATGGTGTGGTCGATCATCACGTTGCCGGGGCCCGTGTCGAAGGCCATCATCTTCGAGCGATCGGCGTCCGCCAGCTGGCAGTTGGCGATACCGCCGATGTTCAACGTCAGGACCGGCCCGACGTCGCGGAAGGCAACGAAGTCCAGGTACTGCATGAGCGGCGCGCCGGTGCCGCCCAAGGCATGATCCACGGGCCGGAACTGCGTGACGACGTAGGTGTCTGTCTCGACTGCGACCACCGACGGCTCACCGATCTGCATGCCCACCGCGAAGATACCCTCATGCCACCTCTCGACCGCGCCCATCGCGCGGCCCTCGTCGAGCCGTGCGTGGACCGGCGGCTCCTGGTAAATGGTCTGGCCGTCGAAACCGACGACCGCTACGTCCTCGCCCCTGAGCCCCAGTTCCTGCATGATGCCCCTCGCGGCGTTGGCGTACACAGCACCCGCCTCGTAGTTGAGTCGGGTCATCTCGAAGAGACCCACCTCGTTCTCGAAGGCGGCGAGGACCCGCTCGGCCACTTCGGCCGGCCAGTCGTAACTCCGGCCAGCCAGGAACTTCGGTTTCGTGGGGTGCCCATCGTCTGAGATCTCGATCTCCAGGGCTACAGCGTCCACGCCGTCGAACGACGAGCCGCTGTTGATGCCGATGACTACGGCCATTGCCATGGTCCTTTCCACTTCTTGGGTTGGTAGATACGGCCGACACACAGTGCGCCGGGCCCGGATTCAAAGGGTCACAGGGGTCAGGGGGCCTTGCAGCCGCACGACTCCCGCAGGGTGAGCGTCGGGTGGGGCATGGGCGTCGACTCGGCGATCGAGGGGTCAACACCGGCAGCGAGCACCAAGGCCCCGGCATGGCGCCCGATATCACGCGTTCGCTGATCCACCACCGAGATGGGAGTGGGGACCGCTGAGGCCCAGTCAAACTCGTCGAAACTGATCAACCCAACGTCCGCGGCCACCACGCGTCCAGCGTCGCGCAGCGCCTTGACGGCTCCGATCAGGAGGTGCTCGTTGGAGGTATAAAGGGCGTCCATCGCACGTCCAGCATCCGATGACAGGTAGCCGGTCATCGCGCGATATGCCGACTCGATCGACTGCGAGCCCTCAATCACATCGATCTCCGCCCCGCACTCCCGGGCGGCTGTAACGATGCCCCGCTCACGCCCCAGACGCGTAGGCCAACCGGCGTTGTGGCCGAGATACGCCCAGTGACGGTACCCGTGGCCGGCGAAGTGCCGCCCGACCTCGACACTGATTGCCTCTCCGTTGCTCATCGCTGAAGCAAGCTCCGGGAACTCATCGGGGGGGGTGCAGTCGACGAAGACCACCGGGATCCGCCGTTCGAGGAGTCTCTCCAGGTTGGGCTGCTGGATGCGATAGCTCAGGACCACTCCCGCCACTCGCAGTTGAAGCATGGTCTCAATGAACTCGTCCTCGCGGGACATGCTGTACAACGAGCCATCGGTCGCGTCGGTGGCCAGCGTGTGGAAGCCTGCCGGCCTGACAATGTCCTCGATGCCCGCCACGAGCTTGGCGTAGTAGACGTTGGCGGCATTTGCGGTCAGGATCCCGACGATCCTGGCATCCTCACCGCGGAGCAGCTGAGCGGCACGGTTCGGGACGTAGCCGAGACGGTCGGCAATGGCCATCACCTTGTCGCGCGTCGCGTCGGACACGCCATCCAACCCATTGAGGGCCCGGGAGGCGCTGTAGACGGAGACCTCGGCCTCCTGGGCCACGCGCTTGAGAGTGACGAAACGAGTCATTGCTTCACTGCACTTCCTAATCGTTTAGGTAGAGCTTAGGCCGAAGGGAGGCGAGTTGTCTAGACCTGGGGCCTAATCGTTTTGGTAACGGTTTGATCACGTCGTCAGGGTGGCTGGCTGAGGGCGAGTGTGAGCATGCAACTGCGGCGCACGAAGCTGGCTGCACGGAAGCCTCCGGCGATGGGGGGTCGCTGGAGGCTTCCGGCTGGATGGTGTCGAGGGAGTCGACACCGCTTTGGATGTGGTCCGGACACTACCCGGCGGTGGAAGGGTCGTGGTACTTACCATCGGCTGCCCTTCGAGCGCAGGCGCGCCACCCGTAGCTTGGTTTGGTGGGCTTGTCAGGTGGTGATGGTGATGGCGATCCAGCCGTGTGTGCTGTCGGGGTCGAGGATGAGGGTGACGTCGACGGCTGTGCCGGTGTTGAGGCGGTGGCGGGTGGTGATCTGCATCGGATCGGCCTCGACCACGTGGACCGGGCCTAGCTGGATGTCGGCGGCGGGGGTGAAGCGGGGGTCGTCGAAGCTGGCGATCAGCGCCTCCGCCGCCACACCCTCGAGGCGCTGACGCCGGAGCTGCTGATCGAGGGTCAACCAGCCGACGATGAATGCCCTGGCCGCGGTGACCGCGGCCGCGATCTGGGCATCCTCGGGCGGGTCGTGGGGATGCGCATCCACCCGCGACGGGGTGGTGTCGAGTTCGCCGTCGCCCACCCAGCCCTCGGTCGGTCCGCTCTCCCCCACCGACGCAGGCGAGGTGACCGGGCGGGACCCGGGTGTTGGCGCAGGCGGGGTGGGAGTCTCGATTGGCGTGGAGCTGCAGCCGGCCACGAGCGCGGCGAGCACTGCGGCGGTGAGGAGGCGGGCTGCTGGGTATGGGGTCATGGGGCGACTCCTCGAGCGCGGAGCCAGCGGTCGGGGTCGGTGGGGATGCCGCCGACGCGGACTTCGAGGTGGAGGTGGGGGCCGGTGACGTTGCCGGTGGCGCCGACCTTGCCGATGACGGTGCCGGCGGTGACGCGTTGGCCGACGGTGACGTGGATGGTGGATTGGTGGGCGTAGTAGATGACGGTGCCATCGGCGGTTGTGAGGGTGGTGAGGTTGCCGTAGGCGCCGGCGACGCTGGCGCGGGTGATGGTGCCGTCGGTGACGGCTTTGATGGGGGTGCCTGTGGGGGCGGCGAAGTCGAGTCCGGTGTGGGCCTTCTTCCAGCGGGGTCCGGTGTCGCCGAAGCGGGAGGTGAGGCGGTACTGGTCGACTGGCAGCACCACCGCACCTGATCCGAGGACGGTGCTGGTGCCTTGGTTGCCGTGGACGGAGATGTGGACGTGGTCGAGGTGCGCGGCTGAGGGGTCGGGGCCGGTGTAGCAGGATGCCGTGTCACCGCAGCGTCGCCACCCTGCATCTGCCTTGGCGACGGACCAGAGGTGTTCGCGCCAGATCACATAGGTGACGCCGAGGGCGGTGGCGTTGGCGCGGGCCCATTCCGCGATCTCCGTGCCGAGAGCGATGCCGGCCGGTGAGAAGTAGTTGGGGATCATCACGTCTACGGCGCGACCCGAACCGTGATCTTTCGGGTCTCCAGGGCGGACGCCAAGCAGCGATCGGATCTGCGGCCACTTCGCGTGGATGCAGCGCATCACGCGCAGCGCGTCAGGGGTCTGACCCCGCTCCGAGGCCATCCCCGTGGGAGCGCAGTCCAAGTTGGGGTCCATCGGGCCGCAGGTGGCGAAGCCGGCGGGTTGCCCCGCGAAGAGAGCGACGAGGGTGCGGGCGAGGCCTTCGTGTTTGGCGTAGGCGTCGGGGTAGGCCGACACCTGCACCTTCTGAGCCGCCTGGGCAACCGACATGTCTTGCCAGCCGTCGATGTTGGTGAGGCCGGGGATGTGCCAGCCGGTGAGGGTGGTGTGGCCTTGGTAGAAGGTGCGGGCCTGGTAGGTGTCGTCGGCCAGAATGCGGAGGTTCTCGGCTTGGGTGGTGCCGTCGGCGTACCAGCCGACCAGGGAGCGTTGCTGAAAGAGTCCGACGTCGCCATCCTGGTTGGGGGTGGCGGCGGCTGGGTGGGCGCCGAGGACTGATTCCTGCATGGCGGTGGCGATCCCGACTACCGCGCCGGCGGGGCCTGCGCCGGTGTCGAGTGCCGCCGCGTAGATGAGGGCGGCGCGGTTCATCTGCCCCGCATCCAACTCGATGCCGACCGGGGTGTCGCCAGCCCATCCTGCGCACGTGGCGCTGATGGTCTGCGTCTGAACCTGAGGTCCGGTCAGCGCCCCGGCGAACACCAGGATCGGCGCCAAAGGCACCGTGAGTGCCGCCCCGATCGCGGCCAGTGCCTTCCACATCAGGTCTGCAGTTTCTGGTTGGTGTCGGTCAGGGGTAGTTCGAGGTCGGGGTGGAGGGTGAGTGCGACTTTGTGGAGGCGGGGCCCTACGGCGATGAGGGCTCGGCCTTTGCCGCCCATGGCCCATCCGGTGACGATGTCGCGGGCGATCGGGCCGAGTTCGAGGAGCTGTTCCAGGTCGTCGGCGACTTCGGCGTCCTGGCCGAAGAGGACCTTGACGTCGCCGAGGTGGAGGAGGTCCTTGGCGATCTGCTGCGCCTGCGACCCGGCATGCCCCGCACCCAGGTAGTCCGAGGGCTTGTGGGCGTTGGCGATCTCAATATCCCCATGAGACCTCGACAGCCGCAGGTCCGCGTCGAAGGAGGAGACGGCGCCGGTTCCGAGGCGGAGTTGTCGCCAGACTTCGTCGCGGACGTTGATCCTGCGCCGGCCGCTCACGTGGCGCATGGCGGTGCCCCAGGAGTTGAGACACATCAACGCCATCCCGACGGCGTCGTCACCCAATGGCATCAGCCTCGAGAGGGACAGGGATTGGATCGGCGCGTTCCAGTCGATGGCCACGGTGGTGGGAGCATCGAAGATGCCTGCGAACACACCCGAGATCAGCTGCGCCACCGCATCGCGGAGCAGTCGGGTGTCGTCGAGGAACGTGTGCCGGTCCGGGTAGCGCAGCTCGCTGATGAGGTGGTCGCTGGGTGAGTGGAGTTGTTGCCACACTTGCGGGATCACGATCGGCCGCAACGCTCGGCTGTCCGAATTGGTGTGGGTGAGTTCAACGAGGACGGCTTTGAGGACCTGTTCCTCCGTCGGTCCCACCGCGACTTTCCTGTCGCCGATGCTTTGGGAGCCGATCAACGACCGGAGGAGGACGAGCCAGCGTCCGAAGATGACCGCCGAACGCCGCTCCTGCTCATCGCGGTTCAGTTGGCCCCAGTTCGATGCGAGGGGTCCGGGGTCGAGGGGGTTGAGGCGGGTGGGCATGCCGGGGCCGATGGCGAAGGGTTCGACGCCGAAGTGGCGGCACATCAGCTCGTACTCGTCCTTCGGATCTCCCAGGATCAACGCCTGGTAGCCGACCGCGAACATGCGGTTGAGGAAGGCCTTCACCCACGCGGACTTCCCGCGGCCGGGTTTCCCGAAGACGAAGATGTTGGGGTTGGTGACGGGGATGGCGTCGTTGAGGACCCAGCCGTGGGGGTCGACGTAGAAGGTGGCGCCGTTGCTCATGTCGGTGCCCATCGGGGCCCCGGTCGGCGGCAATGGGCTGGCGGTGAGGAAGGGCCAGAACACGCCGGCCTGGTCGGAGGTCATCTGGTACCGCTTCACCGCAGGACGAGACGCCACCCACCCCGCCCCCCTTGCCGGTTTGCCGCGCCAGGGCGGGGCGGAAGTGAACTCGCGGGGAAGCTTTGGCTGCTCTGGTGAGGGTTTGGTGGGCAGGGTGTGGCCGAAGTCCGCCAGCAGGCGGTTGATGCTGCGGGCCATCACTGGTGTCCTGTGGTGAGGCTGACCCCCAGCGGGAGGGTGGCGGTGACGAAGGCCAGGTCCTGGGACATGTCGAGGCGCTGCGGGGCCATGCCGCCGCGGCGGATCGCCGCATCCAGCCGGCGGCCGAACTCCGCCACCGGAGCCGTCGCGGGGACGGTGACAGAGCAGAGGGCGTAGGGGTGGCTCAGGGTGGCGCCCATCGCGAGCTGCACCTCGACCCGGTCCAGTTTCGCCTGCCGGCGGTGGTCCTTGGCGCCGGTGCGGACCCCGAGCCGGTCCTTCAACCCCTGGCCGAGGCTCTGACCGAACTCCTGCTGCGCCGCCTTCCGATCCGCGGCCGACTGCTTCTCGATCGGGAACACGATCGCCACACTGCGCCGCTCCACCGCCTCCGATGGGGCCAGGACGTGTGCCCAGCCGCCCATCGTCGCGCCACGTTCGGGCAGCTTCACCGTCGAGGTGACCGTCGCCCACGCATCATGCGCATAGTGCCGCACGGCGGTGTACGCCTGGGACGGGCCGGCCAACGCCCACGGCACTGAAGCGTTGACCGAAGCGTCTGCGTTGGCGTCGTGGGCGGCGGCCACCAGGCCCGCGCGGTCGCCGGGGGCGAACCCGAGCCGCACGACCTGCGCCAACTCTGGGGATGTGAGCCATTCGATGTTGCGTGCGCCCATCGGGCCGGTGACCACTGCTCCGATCTCGACGGCTAGAGAGAGGAGGGTGTTCATCCGGCCATCGGTGGCGCCCCCCATGTGTCTGGCTTCTTTGCTGAGGCGGTTGTCGGGGATGACGAGGGTGATGAAGGCTTCGGTGCGGACCCCGGCCTGGGACCAGCGCAGGTGCTCGATCTGTGTGGCCACGCTCGTGACCGGCGCGTCGGGGGTGAGGTTGGCGCGTAGCCACAGTTCCCGCTGGGTGCAGTCATCCGGCGTGGTGCGCACCATCAGATGGATCTCTGAAATCAGCTCCCCCCGGGCGGCGGTGTCCAGCAGCTCGGTCAGGCCGTCGGCGTACCGGTTGCAGAGGGCGTCGGTGGCCATCGCGATCCCGTCGTGCTCGATCCGGGCAGTGATCGCCCACGACCTGGACGCAGCGTGTTTGATCACCGCCACCCTGCGCTGCTCGAGCCCGACCGGTGGGCCGTCCAACACTTCGACCCCGGTCAGGGCGCCGGGCATGTCTAGCTCGTCCAGGTCACGGAGGGTGCCCGTGGCGGCCCTCGACCGGAAGGTCAGCCACCCGTTCAGTCCGGCGACGGCGAACGCGGCCGCGGCGGCGAGCCAGCCGACGGCGGGGCGGCCGCCGAGGGGAACGACGGTGAGGAACAGCAGCAGCAGCCACACCGGCACCCACGCCATCCCGGCCAGCCAGCGCTGTGAGCTGATCGCCATCCACGCCGGGAACGTCGCCACCGACAGGAACAGCAGCTGGGGGACGCTCAGCCCCCAGATCACGCCGGCCTTCGGGGTGGTGAACGCGTCAAAGGTTCGTGCCGCCATTGTGGTCCTCCGCTTCTCTCACAGCCACAGGAGGCTGCGCCGCACGCTGCGGCTGGGTCGATGTGACGGCGCCGAGCTGCGCCGGATGAGGAGCGCGGCGGATGTCGCCGGCCGGGTCGTACGGGTAGGACGGGTCGCCGGCCCCCATCCCGGAGGTGGTGTCGTTGACCAGGCCCGTGGCGCGGGCGCCGACCTGCTGGAACCCGTCGACGAGCTTCTTCGCGCCGAGGATCACCCCCGCCGCCACCACCCCGACCGGACCAGCCACTGCACCCACCCCAGCAGCAGCCCCCGTGGCAGCGACACCACCGGCAGAAGCACCACCCGCGGCCGCGCCACCAGCACCAGCCGCACCAGCGGCGGACCCACCAGCGCCGCCGCTCGCCGCGGCTCCCCCGGCTGCGCCAGGGGTGAGGCTGGAGCTCTGCGCCGCGGCGGCACGGCTCGCCGTGGCGGACTCCCCCGCACCAGCCACTCCCCCACCACCAGAGCCGCCGCTGCGGGTCACTGCGGTGTGGGCGTGGCCGGCGGCCGAGGAGGCGCCGGTGGTACCGGCGAGACCGGCACGGAACGAGGCACCGCTGGTGGTGCCCGGATCCACGAACGCCAACAATCTAAACAAGGCCACCGGGGAGAGGGCGGCCACAGCGATCATCACCACCGACGGCAACGCGAGGGCGACGGCCTCCTGGGCGGAGTCCTCCATCCCGAGGGAGACGCCGGTGGCGAGCTGCACCCCCAACCCGAGCATCAGGGTCATCAGCAGTGGTGCGATGGCGGCGGCGTGGAACCAGCGAAACGCCTTCCAGAACCAGGATTCGAACGGCTTGTACATCAGCCCGGCTGCGGCGATCGGGGCGGTGGCGGCGATCACGATCAGCGACACCGCCCGGCCCAGCATCACCACCAGATGCGCCAACGCGGCCAGCCACAACACCAACCCCAGCAGCAGCAGCACGGTGGCGGTGGTGCCGGTCATCACGCCCTCGGTGAAGTCCAGACCCGTCGGCTCCCACTCGGCCAGATCCGCGGTGCCCAGCAGCTGGATGCGCAGCGCGGTGTTGAGGCCCTCCACAGCTGTGACCACCGCGGCGCCGTAGGTGTACCAGAGGGTGCACACCAGCAGAAACTTCACCGCCCCCCACATCGCTCCGCCCAGGGAGAGGGCGTCTCGGCGGAGCACGGTGCCGACCAGCTGCACGATCAGCAGGATCAAGGCCAGGGACAGGCCGAGCCAGAGGGTGAGGCCGTAGACCGACCACAGCGCCGACGAGGACCCGTCAGGGTTGAGGTTGGGGGTGAGGAACCAGTCCCCCAGCTGCAGGATCGCGCGCATCACCCACAACCCGGCCCCCCACACCGCCATGCAGATCGCCACCCACGCATCCACCACAATCTGACCACCCGCCGCGGCCAAATCCCCGAACAACTCCCCGATCTGCTCCCACATGGCTCAGACGTCCCGCCACGTCAGCCAGCCAGCCGCGATAGCGAGCTCGGTGCCCGGCCACGTCGACGGCCCCGACACCGGATGCGCCCCCGCACCGATCACCCAGCGGCCGTCGACCCAGGTCATCCGTTCGCAGTGCCCATAGGCCAGGCGGGCCTGGTCGCGGAACGTGTAGGTGATCTCCACCAACACACACACCACATGCCAGCCGTCCCCGTCAGAGCCTTTCACCTGGCCCGCCGAGGGGATCACGGTCAGCGACGCCCCCGGCTCCAAACCGTCCGGCATCTTGCCGGCGGTCAGGAACGACTGAATCAACCCCAACACCGGCCACGACTCCACCGAGCCAGTGGGGTCCTCGAACCAGGACTGCTGCACCCGCTGCGCATGACCCAGATCCATCGAGCCCAGGACGGAGACCAGGATCTCCCCCAACTGCCCCACCGCACCCTCCGCCGTCTGTGGGTAGCCGGTCGGGATCCCCTCCGCCCCGACCTGATCAACCAGGGGAATGTTGATCGTCGGCAACGGGCCGAGGGCAGGGGTGCCGCCCGTCGCGTCCGCCGGCGACGCCTCCAGCATCGGGGCGGCCGCGATCTCATCGCGGACCGAGACGCCGCCGGTAGGCAGCGAATCGACGACCCTCGCCGTCGTGGGGGTGGTGGGGTCGTCAGCGACGGCGAAGTAGACGGCGAACCCCAGGCCGGAGAGCAGCAGCAACGCCACCGCCGTGACGGCGGCCAGCAGGGTCAGGTGCGCGCGATCAGGCCGGATCATGGCTAGCGGGTGACGCAGCCGTCGCCGAGGAACCCCGACAGGATCCCGGGAATCACCAGATAGAGCAGTGCGGCGCCGAGGACGACAAACACCCCGATCAGGCCGCCCTTCGACACGTGCGGCATCGAGAACACCTTGCCCATGATCACCGCCGCCACCGCAGCCAGGATCCCCGCCGGGAACGCCACCCACACCAGAGCCCACGAGAACCAGCCCAGGAACTCATCCACCAGGACCTGAGCGCCCGCCGGCGCCACCGGGCACACCATCCCCCGCCCCTCCGCCGGCACCACCACACCCACCGACAGAGCCTCGGCTACGAACTGAACGATCATGAGATCTCCTCCACACACGACTTGATGACGTCGACCGCGGACCGCAGCCGACGAGGAAGCGGATCGGCAGTAACCCCACCAACCCGAAGAGACACACATTCCGGCACCAGCAGCAGCCGCCCAGCAGCGGCCGCGGCACGCAGAACCGGGCCGCACACCGAACCCACCGGCCGGGGCAGGGCCCGGCCCGGAACCCCGGTGATCACCGACACCACCCGCAGTCCGTCGAGGACCTCGAGGCGGGCGTTGAGACGCCGCACGCTGGGCACCGAACACGTCGCCACCACCACCAACAAAGACACCGCCGGAACGCCGTCGGCCCAAGCTCCGAGGTCCAGGACCGTGACCCCCGCGCTGGTGTCGGGGAGGACCGTGGCGTGGGGGTCGGCGCGGCGCTCCAGCCGCAACCCGCCGCGGTTCCCGATACTCCAGCCGTGCTGGGTGCCGAGTTCGGCCGTCGACGCCGCCGCCAACCCAGAGGTGTGCAGCGCGGTGAGCTCGACCAGGCGGCCGGCGCCGAGGGCCTCGGCGATCGCCAACGCCACCGTGGTGGTCCCCACCCCGCCCGAGACACCGACCACACCCACCACCGCCTCAGCCGCGGCCGGCTGCTCCGCCGTCGCGGCGGCGGCCGTTTCGGGTTGGGGGGTCGTGTCGGTGGTGAAGGCTCCGGCGTGGAGGGCGGTGTAGGCGGCGCGCAGCTCAGCCAGCGAGAACGTGGCGGTGGTCATCGCTGCGCCTCCAGGGCGGCCTTCAGTTCCTCCGGGGGAACGTCCAGCAGCTGCCGGCGGGCATCCAGAGCGTGCTGCAGCTGCTGGGTCCAGAACACCAACTGGTCGCAGGCCTCCGCCTCGCCCTTCGCAGCAACGATCAGCTGCTGCGTCTCCTCATCCGACATCTCCGTGGCCCCTTTCGCTCTTGCTCGTGCTGTCCTGCCCCCTATGAACCCGGTCCAATCCCGGCCAGCGCGTAAACAAGTTCCAGCGGCTCCACGCAGACAGGGAGCCCCTACGTGCCGGGCAGGAGGGGAGGCCGGCTAACCAGCGGCTGCTTGACCGTGGGAGGTGCAGGCAGGGTTCTTCCTGGTGAAGGGCCGGGCGGGGTGGGGCAAGCCAGCTACGTCGTGCGGGGCCGGAGTGTTCAGAGCGCAGCAGCAATGCCCGGTGAGCTGGCGTCAGGCACCGACCGAGGTGGGCACTCCATCACGAACGCGCTAGGAACAATCTGGTGACCCTGGCGTCATGCCGCCAGCAGCAGTGGAGGAAGAGGCCGCCCGTGATCGAAGCCTCTCAGCACGGAGCCAATTCGGTCTCCGACAGCGCCGCCCGCCAACTCCCGTCGGGCATCTGCTCCATGAGGACCATGACCTTCATCGTCTGATCGGGCTGGATGACGCTCTCGCCGGGCTGGCCGGTGTCGATGTCGACGGTCTGCAAGTGTGCTGGGTCGAAGCAGTAGTTGATTTCCGAGGTGGTGACTCCATCGGTGTCGGTGGTCGGCTCAGCGATCACCGCGTCACGGAAGATCACATACCCCTTGCGGATCAGGTTGTTGTTCCGAAGCCGAACGAGTACAGCGACCGAATCGGTGGCTTCCTGACCCGTGCTGACGAGCTGGATCTCCGTCAGATCGGTCAGGTCGGGATTCCGGGCGAACTTGTCCATGGTGATCTCGTGGGTTTCCCAGGCGGCGCGGATCTCAGCCTGCACGCCAGATTCACCCGCCGGCTGATCGGGAAACCACTGGCTCACCGACAACTCCGCGCTCGGAGACTGGTCAGGGGTCGGAGACTGATCAGGGGTCGGCAGTGCACTGGAGGTGACAGGCGTCGGGGACGCGGCGGGGCTCTGGGTGGTGGGCTGACCCTCAGCGGCGCACCCTGCCAAGAGTGCACTCAAGGCGGTCATGGTCACGGCTACTACCGCTGCACGTCGTGGGTTCATGGTCTAGATCATCTCCAACAGATCGATCACCGACTCGCCTCACCCGATTCGAGCGGCGACCAGTGTCGGGGAACTCAGGGTCGGTGTGCAGTCCTCGATGTGCGCGGGCAGATCGTCGAATGGGTCAGGCGGCGGTGCTGCGGGCTGCTTCGCGTAGGACCGTCAACGCTTTCCTGGCGCGGTACTGCAGCTGGTCGACGGTTTGTCCGGGCTGGACCAGCTGCACGCAGGCGGAGCGGGCGGTGATACCCGCGCTGGACCGTGACGTGATCCCGTCCTCGTGGGCGGTGACGGCCAGCGCGACCAGCAGATCCATGTCTTCCCTGCTGAGCCCCGCCTCAGTCACCGCCCACCAGTACAGGTCGGTGGTGTGCAGTGGCCTCATGTAGGCCCCGCGATGATTGAGGCGCTCCACCGCTTCGAAGTCCAGCATGGCCCGATCCCGCCAGATCCGCTCCGCCGTCTCTCCCCAGCCGAAGTCGCGGTCGATCGCCCGACCGACCCGGCGGGCGACCCCCTGCGGGATCCAGCCCTTCATTGGATCGTCCCACGGATACTGCGCCACCTCGGTCCACAGATAGCCAGCCGCCACATCCTCCAGCTGCCTCACGTCACGGGTCATGGAGGCCCGCCGCATAACGGTCGCCTCACATGCGGGCAGCACCAGGAACACCAGCACCGCTGTCGCGGCGACCCGCGACTCCTCCACCAACGTCAACCGACCCAGAGCGAGGAACATCTCCCGGTCCTCCTGCCAGTCGACGTCATCCATCCGCCACTGCGCGATCTCCCGGTGCGAGTCGAACCGGGTCAGTAGCGGCTCGGTCCTGGTCCACTGCGGCCAGGTGTCGTCGGCGGCCTGAAGAAGGTTGTCGAGATGGAGGGCGGCGCGCACGCTCATCGCAGGTGTCCTTTCGCGGTTGGTTCGCGATGAACCTCCCGCGGGCACCTCTCCCGTTCCCTACCCCCAAACCCCGCCCCACGAGGGGTACGCGACCCTCATTCGGCGGTTGGCTAGGGGCGATGAACCTACCCCCGAAACTTCATCCAGGCGCTGGACAGCCGCGCTCCAAGGCATGGAGCTTGGGGTGGTGCCACGTGCTCTGCGGGTCTCTCAGCCTCGCCGACGCCTACTGTCCCGGGTCCCTGGGGTTGTGATCGTTTCACCCATCGCGGTGGACAACGCTGTGCACAACGACGGTTGCGGTCCCTCAGCCTGGGGTTCCCCAGTCGGGGCGGGGATGGGTGCGCGCCATCCATTTCTGGCTTCGGCCCAGGACTGCGGCGATCTCCGCCGACGTGACCCGGCTCCGCTGCAGCGACGCGATCAACGCCCCAACCTCCTCGGGCGCCGCCCGCAACAGGTCGTCTCGTTCCTCCCCGGTCAGGTGCCGCCACCGCGCCTTGGCCGGTCTCGGCTCCGCCAGAGCCGTCTGGCGATTCTCAAGCTCAACTAGGCGCGTGGCGCGGCAGTCGTCACACAGCTTCCCCGGCACCGTCAGGATCGTGCCGCACCGCCCACACGGATGCGGACGACGCCGCGGCCGCCCCGCTGACACGACCGCCAACGACTCCTCATCAGCGATCCCGTGCCGATCCCGATACACCCGGACCGTGAGCTCGTGGGCACGGGCCAGATGGATACCGAGACTGGCGAACCGCTGCCCACACTCATGACACAAGACCCCCTCGGCGGTGCGGTCCACCCTCCCCCACACGCCCTGGCCACTCGGGTCCCCGACCCTCAGATCGTCAACGGTGGGCAGTCCGAGACCCCGCCGGACCCTCCTCGCGTGGAAGATGCACAGCGGATCCACCGTCTCCGTCGTGCACCCGAACGCCCCACACCGCGACATGCCCATGAGACTAACCGCCCACCCTGCCGTCCCACCCATGCCTGGCGCCGCAGCCCACTGGCTCCGGATCTCGATAGGTGAGTAGTTGGTGCCCTGGTTGTTGACTGGTGCGGTGCAGCGCCAGTGCTGCAGTTGAGGTAGAGTCATCTGTGACATCTATGTCAGTTGTGACTTTTCGAGACGAGTTAGTGATGCAGACCATTCAGACTTCCACTGTCCCCGACGCCCAGCTCGCAGCGCTGGCACAGTTCGCCGACAGCGCTGAAGTGGGCCCCGAGCTCCGCGATGTGCTGCTCAGCGTGAGTCGGTGCATCAGCGACGGCGTCGACCTGGCCGTCGTCGACAACGCGGCCATCCTGACTCCCAACCAGGTTGCCGAGCGTCTGGGGATGAGCCGGAGCCACCTGTACAAGCTTCTAGATCGAGGTGAGTTGATGTCACATCGTGTCGGCCGAGATCGCCGTATCCGCCTAGCCGACCTCATTGCCTTCGAGACACAGCGCGATCACGACCGCCGCGAACTCGCTGAGCGCTTCGCCAACCAGCGCCAGACACGCACCGGCGCGATCAACGAGCTCGCCGACCTCCTCTAGAACGCCCGCCAGGGCGCGGCCCATTGTGTCGGAGCGCTCCGGCACAATGGGCAGGTGCACAGCCGTCGAGCCCGTCCGACCCTTCGCCTGCTCATGGAGGACCTCACAGCTGACTGGGCATCTCCCTACCCCCGCCGTGTTCTGACCTCAGGGACGTTCGAGGACCTGCACCCGCTCAGCGAGCTCCCCCACCCGATCGTGGCCAAGGCAGCGGACTCGTTCCGCCACGACGCCGACACCGACACCTTCGTCGGATCGATCGCCAGCAGCACCACCGTGCCGCTGATGGAGATCAAGGCAGGCCAGTGGCGCGGCGGGGTCTGGCGCGATGACACCTCCGGCGTCCACTGGCTCGTCGTGGCGGGACTGGCCAAGGGCGGACACGAAGACCGCGACGACTTCTACGAACAGATCAGGCGCCACGACCACACCGACGAGCCACTCCGCTGGCTCCCCACAGACGAGGACCTTCGACTCCTCAAGCAGGAAACCGCCGCACGCCTCCTCACCCTGTGGGAGCTGAGCGTCCAAGACCATCTACTGGAATCACTGCGCGCCATCCACGCAGGCGGGACCCAGCAGATCGAGATCACCCACCCCATCACCAGTGGTGCCGTCGCGACGCTCACAATCACCGTGACACAGGTGCGTGAACCTGACTACGCCGCCGACGAAGCCGAGCTCGAGCTCACCCCAACCCGTGCCCACGCGGGAAGCAACCTTGTATGGCAGCTAACCCTGCGAGCCCTGATCACGCTCAGTCCACCCGAACAAGGATGGGACCGCTACAAGGACACCTTCTCCACCATCGCTGAGCCCGGCTACTTCACCGCCCGCGTCGCCGCGCTGGAGACCCTCACCGCCGACCACGAGCTCGCAGAATCCGAGCCAGGCCACACCTCCCACTACACCCACCGGCAACACCTGGCCGGCAGCACCATCAACGGCACGGCCGTTCGAGCACTCTGCGGTGCATACTTCATCCCCACCCAGGACCACGAAACCCTGCCGTGCTGCCAAACCTGCCAGACACGGTTCAAGGAACTGACAGCCTGAACACGCCTGCGGCCCCTGTCACCGGATCGCTTCAGTGTTGGAGGTGCTGCGATTGTCCCCCGCCACTAGCCTCGCGCTTACGACGGTGGGTGGGCCGTAGCGGGTAGGACGGCTATGCCGGTGAACCCGACTGGAAGATCTTGAGGTGTCCCACCTCGGAGGAGATGATGCACTTGGCGACGTACGCCGCGTGCGTACCCACGAGAACGGTCTGCGTCAGGATCAGCACTGGCGCTGTGGCCCCGAGGTTCAGCAGCTGGCCCCGCGACGCCCCGACCACATTCGCCGTCACCTCGCAGATGCCGGAGCTGAAGATCGGACCGCAGCGCACGATGAGCGCCGCGAGGATCGTGCCCTGATCGGCATGGGCTTGTTCGAGATTCGAGGCCACCAGTCGGCTCGCATCGCTGAGATACCTCCCGGCGGGCAGATGCTCCTGGACGATGGCGACGGGACGCCCCCCCAGACTCGACGACACTTTCACAGAACCAGGTGTTGGCCGCCTCATCGATGCCCAGGTGGCCGGCCGTGTAAGGCGTGGCTGCCTGCAAGACAAGCTCGCCGACGCGCACCGTCATAGCCGTGCGCTGCGTTGCGAGGACCTCCTCGAAGGGGCGTAGCTCCTCCAGCCCAGTCTCGGGAAGTTGATCGGCGACGAAGCGTCCCACGCCGCGTCTGGTGACCACCAGCCCGTCCTCCTCAAGCAGCATCAGCGCCTCGCGGACCACCGTCCGGGAGGCCCCCACCGCGACTCCCAGTTCGGTCTCACGCTGACACAGCTGGGCGGCCCCCAGCTGACGAACCCGCGAGAGATCGTGGAAGGCCTCCGGGCCGCTGGCATTTCGACGGTGGTCATGACGGTCGGCTCGTCGGGCTCACTTGTAGCCGAGAGCGACACTGTGACCACTGTCGCCTCACCCAGAGTGAAGGCGATCGACACCGTCGGCGCCGGCGACGCGTTCGCAGGCGCCCTCGCCGCGCGACTCGCCGCCGGAGACAGACTGCTCGACGCCGCCACCTACGCCAGCCGGTTCGCGGCCTACACAGTCCAGTTCGAAGGCGCCCAGTCGTCCTACCCCGTACCCGGCACCGACCTGCCCACCTAACGCACGCACGCCTCCCGCGCCGAGCTAGGGAGAATGGCTCGGGACAGGCCACCGCTCGACAACGCTCATCCCGTCTTGAGCCAGTCCTTGCCGCTGAGGATGCCGACTGCACGCTCGCTCAGGTCGAGGTCTGCATCCTCGCCGAGGGCGTCGGCGAGGATCTGGCGTGCAGAGGTCGAGTGGCCGTCGTGGACCATGATGCCGGCGAGATCGAGGCGTGCGGATTCGGAGTCGGGGTCGGCTGTCAGGGCGATGGTGGCGGCGTGTTTCGCGGCGTCGAGGTCGCCTGCTTGGAGGTGGTGTGTGACGAGGATGTGGGCGACATCGGTCACGGCGCAGATCATGTGATGGTCGACGCGGTCTCCGTCGATGAGCCAGGTCCAGCCGGCGGGGCGGAGCTGGTCGAACGGGCGGCCTGTCACGAGCTGGAGCGCGGTTTCGAGGTCTTCGATGCCTTCGCGGCCGCGGGCGAGGCCGCGGGCTCGGAGGCGGCGGAACAGGTCGGCGTCGACGAGGAGGTCTTCGACGAGGTAGAGGCCCACTCCCCTGGCTCTGGCCTGCGGGGAGCTCTTCGCGTCGGGAAGGTGAGGGCTGCCGGTGGCGGGGTTGGTGCCGAGCCACAGGCGCAGGGTGGAGATGACGGTGCGGGCCCGTTCGACGGTGATGCCGAGGGCTGCCGCGACCTGGTCGCCGGTCACGCCGTGGGGGTGGAGGGCGAGGTAGGCCAGGGCTTCGGTGTAGTAGGCCTTCTGCTTGGCCAGCGGTTTGCCGTGGCAGCGGGCGGTCACGGGACCGAGGAGAGACAGGCGGGGGTAGGGGCAGCGCGGGGAGAACCAGGCCCGGACCTGCGCATCAAGGTCCGGATCCCGGTCCTGCAGCGCCTCGGCGACCGGTTCCGGCACCCGGGGCGCCACCGTGATCAGGTCATCGCTGGTGACGGCGGCGGCTTCGATGTAGGCGTGGTCGGGTTCGGGGAGCACCGACTCGACCGTGTCGCTGTCGTCGTTGTCGCGGTCGGCGCGGTGCTCGGGGAGTAGGTTGCCGGTGACGTCGACGAACTGATCGGCCGGTGCCGGTGGGGTGTCATCGCGGGTGGCGGCGGCGAGGAGGTCGGCGCAGCCGGCTGCTTCGTCCTCGGTGAGGCCGACGGCGGTGAGCTCGAACCCGAATCCTCGGATGCGTCCGGCTGGTGTTAGCGCCAGATCCCCTCCACTGGGTGTGAGGGTGAGGAGGGCAACCCCGGTCTGGTGGGGGTGGTTCGCGATGAGCGCGGCCAGCTGCTCGAGGTCCTCCGCCGGCTTGCCAGCGATGACGGCGGCCGCCGGCCAGGTTTCGTCGCCGGCCTGCACGGCGCGGCCCTCAGACGCTGCCACCGCGTTGTGTGCGGCGCGTGCGGCGTTGGTGGTGGCGATGGTGAGGATCTCGTCGAGGTCGGCATCCAGGCGTTCGGAGGACATGCCGATGACCTGGGTGGCGGAGCCGCTGCAGGCGATCCGGACCCTGTCGGACCAGGGGTTGATGGCGAGTTCGGCGGCGAGGTAGCGGGTGAAGTCGGCGCTCATCACCGGATCCCCGGACACCGTGACCAGGCCTGCGTGTTCGAGGTTGAGGAGCACGACCCGGTCGGCGGTGTCGGCGCCGATGGTGACCAGCAGCGGCCAGGGGCACGGCCGGTCCTGGACCAGGTCCCCGACGGTCTCCACGGGGGCGGTGTTGGGCAGCAGCCACCCGTCGCGGTCCTGGATCCAGGGGGCGGGGAGATGGTCGGGGGCGTGCACGACGATCGAAGCGTCGCGGGCGACCACGGCGGCGGTGAGGGTGGTGTGGGGGTCGAGGCGGCGCAGCACCTGGTCGAGGCGGGCCACCAGGAGACCGGAGAGGCTCGTGGCCAGCTGTGCAGTCTGCTCGATCGGGGCCACCACCGGGTCGGGGGTGGCGATCATCCGGCCGGGGCGGCGGGTTCTGAACTGTTCCCTGCGTCGCGCGCCGAGCAGGGTGGAGATGCCGACGCCGAGGAACGTGCCGGCGCCGAGGAGCCCGGCGACCTCCCACGCATACATCGGCGCAGCGACGGTGTTGTCTGCGACGTCCACGGCGGTGGCTTCTGCGCGGAGCGGGGTCACCGGCACCGCGGTCGCGGAGGAGGCCGCCTGGGGTGCGGCAGACGCGGCAGACGGCGTGGCGGAGGGCGTGACCGAGGGTGTCGTCGACGGGATGGCGGTAGGTGGCGTCTCGACGGGGGCGATGTCTTCGGCGGGGAGCAGGGCGGTGACGGC
Organism: Tessaracoccus yangjingae; assembly: GCF_054483935.1. The sequence continues at coordinate 28,636 of NZ_JBTLTH010000002.1, forward strand.
TTCACGTCGAGGAGTCTCCGGCTGCGTCTGGGGTGCCGGTTCGACTTCCGAGGCTCGGGCTGGTTGGCCGGGGAGGGTGAGGGTCCAGCCGACGTCGATCTGGTCGGGGTCCTGCAGGACGTGCCCGGTGGGCTGTGGGGTGCCTTTGTTGGCGTCGTAGAGCTCGGGCCAGCGACCAGGGTCGCCGAGGTGCTCCTCGGCGAGATCCCACAGGGTGTCGCCCTCGTCGACGACCACCGACTCCACTACTGGAGCTGGTGCGGTGGGTGGTTCGGGGCGGGGGTCCTGGCTGGGCAGCGCCACCGCCCCCGGCATTGCAGCGGCCGCCGGGACGGCGGCTGGGGGGATCTCTGGTTGGGTTGCGCCGGCGTTGAGGGGTGTGGCAATGAAGGCGGCGGCGGCCGCGACGACCAGTGCCCGGGCCAGGCCTTGCGGCATCGACGCGGCCGGCAGCCGCGGCGCTTTCACCCCGCGCAGCAACGCCACGGCCTCGACGGCGATCAAGATCGTGAGCCAGGCCCACAGCACCCACGCGGCGACCCACACCAGAATCAGCAGGAAGCGGCCCGAGTCGGGGGCCAGCAGCATCCCCGCGAGGCGATCCCAGCTCGGGAGGAAGCCGGGGAGTTGTCCGAGTTGGATCAGCAGCCAGGGTGCGCCGGCGACGATCCCGGCGATGGCGAGGATGGCGGCGAGGCTGCGGAGGGTGCGGGTCATTGTTCGGTTCCTCCGAGGACGGATTTCACGGTCGCGGTTCCGGTTTCTTCGACGCGCAGGGTGGTGATGCCGATGATGGAGAGGAACTGGCAGTCGTAGCTGCCGGTGACGGTCACGGTGATCGTGTCGCCGCCGCTGATCGCCGTGGAGCCGGTGTAGGGGGAGGCGGCGACGTAGGTGTTGGCGGCCGCGATGGCGGTATGCACATCGGGGCGGGCCCGGCCGGAGTCGAGGGTCAGGTGTTGCCCGCCGGCCCGGGCTGCTTCGTCGGCGACGGCGCGCGCGTGCTGGGCGGCGCCGGCGTGGCCAGCGAAATCGACACCGATGCCGATGGTCACGATGAACGCCACCAACGCCACCGCCACCCACACCGACACCATCCCCCGCTCCCCACGATGCTTCCCATGCCCAGAAGAACCCCGACCCGGGCGGGTCAGCGCGTGACGGGGGTTCATCGTCGGCTCCGGTAGGTGTCGACCGGGGAGGTCTTCGTGGCGGTCAGCGTGCGGGTGGAGGGGAAGCCGGGCAGGCCGACCTGGAGGTCGACGGTGCAGGTCACCGTCACCGACACCACGGCCGGGGTCCCCAGCGGCGCGCGGAGCCCGGCGGCGTTCACGGCGACGTTGGAGGTGCGGCAAGTGGTACCGGACTCAGTCAAGGTGGAGGCGGCCACCTGGCGTGCGGAGGCGGTGGCGGTGCCGGTGTCGCGTTCAAGGGAGGCGGCGCGGGCGGCCTGGGAGGCGGCCGAGTCCACCGTCATCTGCGCCAACGCGCCGGTGGCCAGCACCACCAGCAGCCCGACCATGCCGAGTAGGACGGGCAGGATGATGGCGGTCTCGACGGCCACCATCATCCCCCGCTGCCCATCACGCCTCATCGTCGTCAGCTTTCGGGGGTGACGATGTTGACGACCTGGACTTCGGCGATCCGCAGGGTGGCGGTGTCGGACAGCTGCGTGGTGATGGTGCCGCTCTGGCCGATGCCGGACCAGTTGACCACCCAGTGGGAGGTGGCGGTGATCGTGTACTCGCCATCCTTGGCGTACATGTGGCCACAATCTGGCGATGGTTCGTTGTGGACCCAGATGGAGCGCCAGGGTTTGCCTTGGCCGCAGGTGATGGTGGTGCCGTCGCCCATGTCCCACACGACCTTGTCGACCTGGCCGGTGGCGGTGACGGTGTAGCCGGCCTCCGACACGGACTTGGTGATGGGCCCCCACGTCGACGGGGTCGGGTTGGCGACCCACATCCACGCATTCCAGCCGACGTAGCCGAGGTCTCTGGGTGCGCGTTCGGCTTGTTCGGGGAAGGTGCCCATCCGGATCGCTTCGAGCTGCATCCGCTCCACCGCCCGCCTGGCGAGCTCCGCTGGATCCGGCGGAGCAGCCAACTGCGCCGCAGCCGCCCACAAGTCCCAGGTGTTACTCCACCCACCCTCAGTGCCGATCCGGCACTCGATGATCGTCCCGGTCGTGTTTCCCTCCCACACAGCGTCAGTCAACGGAGGCTGGTATGGCTTGACCCGGGCGTAGCACTGCAGGTCGGGCCGCCAGACCAGACCCCACTGGGTGCAGGGCAACTCCGCACCGCCACCGGTGAAGCACCCCGACGGAGCCGAACCACCACCACCAGCACTCCCCTGCCCCCTGCCACCACCCCCCGATGAGCCGGGGACCTGGACGCTCACGATGATGGTGTGCTCGTTGAGGAAGGCACCGCCGGTGCCTTCAGCTGAGGCCGTGGGGACTGCTACGCCGACGAGTAGGGCAGCGAGCATCACCATTGGGTAGAGGCGCTTCAGCATGATTCGACCGCCTCGCTCTGGCCGCCGTTCACCCGCCAGCTGTTGCCCACCTGGACCATGTCCAGCCTGAAGTCGACGAAACGGAGCCGGGCAGGGTCGAGAACAGACTTGCCGTTGGCGTCGACCATATCGCTGCCTCGGCTGTCGCTGCAGACACGGACCTCGACCGAGCGCACTCCCCCGGCCTCCACGACGGGCCCGACGCCCTTGTAGGTGTAGACGTTCTCGCCGGTCTGGACAACGCCCTGGCTGCGGTACTCACCGATGAGCTGCGCCTCGGCCGAGGTATGGGTTCCGGTGGTGGCATTCGCCACCTGCTGGAAGTCTGCGTCGGGATCGCTACGGACGGCGTTGACCGCCCGGAAGTACTCCACCGCCCCCGCCTGGGCCGCCTCCTGTTCAGGTGACAGGGTGCTGGTCGGGGACGGTGACGCACTCGGGGACGGACTCGGGGACGGAGTGATCGTGGGTGTCGCGGCCGGTGTGCTGGCCGTCGGTGTCGGCGTCTCCGTCGGCTCTGGGGTGCAGGCACCGAGCAGGAGTAGTGCGGCCAGTGCTGCGGGTGCGAGTCGTGTGATCATCATCTCTTCGTCTCCGTCAGGATGGGGTGAGTCGTTGGGTGGGTGAGGTGGCCGTGACCTGGATGGTGACGGGGAAGCCGGGGATGACTTGGAGGGCGGTGCCGGTGATGGTGACCGTGGCGAGTCGGGCAGCGCGGTCGGCTGTGACGTGGAGGTTGTCGATGGATCCGTTGTCGGCGGCTCGGGTAGCGGTTGTCTGCCCGTGTGTTCCGGTGGCGTTGAGGGCTGCTGCGGCTCTGGCTCCGTCTTGTGCTGCTGCCTGTGCTGTGGCGTGTGCCCAGGTGAGCATGGCCCACTGCATGGTCAGCCAGAGGGAGCTGAGGACGAGTGGGAAGAGGATGGTGGCCAGGACGCTGGAGCTGAGGCCCCGTTGGTCCTGGTCAGGAGGGGAGGTTGGCCTGCACATATGCGGTGATCGCGGAGATGATCAGGACGGCGATCCCGACGGCGCCGGCGAGCAGGATCGCGTTCTCGGTGGACTGGGACAGGCCCCGCTCATCCCGCACCCGGACATGGGTGTGGAGGGTGGCGGTGAGGTAGCTGTAGAGGGCAAGCATCGAAGTGGTTCCTTTCGGGTTAGATCATGCGGAGGACTGCGGGGACGACCAGGGTGATCGCCAGGACGAGGACGAGCAGGGTGACGGGGATGGCGATGCGTTCCCCGTCGGCGTTGGCGCGGCTGATTTGTTGGTTGAGGGTGGCGTTGCGCATGGCGGCGCCGCGGGCGCGTAGTGAGGAGTAGATGCGGGTGCCGTCGGCGCCGGCCAGGCGCATGATGTCGGCCAGGTCGACCAGATCGGGCAGGTCGTAGTGGTGGCCCATGTCCGCCAGCGCGTCCCACGGGTTCTGGCCGGTGTATTGGGTGCGGCGCAGCACGGTGGCCAGCCGCTGGAACACCCAGGAGTCGCCGGTGTCGGCGGCGCGGAGCAGGGCTTCGGGGACGGTGGCGCCGGAGAGCCGCTCGAGGGCCACCATTTCCACAAACGCGACCAGGGCGTAGCTGAATTCTTCGCGGGCCTTGGCGGCTTGGTCGCGGAGCTCGTTGTTCGGTAGGAACCACATGATGGCCGCGAACCCGATCGAGCCGAGGACGGGGACCGCGATCGGGATCGGGAGGCCGAGCAGCATCGTCGCCACACTGATCACGGGCACGACGAGGAGGCCGAGGATGCCGGAGATCAGTTTGGAGCCGTAGAACGTGGCCTTGGTGCGCCCCAACAGGGCCAGGTCCTTCTCCGGTGCCGCGCCCCAGATGATCGCGGGGAGGTGGCGTTCAGCCCAGCGGCCAAGCCGCACCTCCGCATCCACGGCCGGCCCGGTGGGGCTGTCGAGGGTGATGCGGGGTTGGAGACGGCCGATCGCGTCTTTGAGGTGGGTCGGGGCCGGCACCAGGCCGGCGACGAGCATGACCAGGCCGGCGGTGATGGTGGCGCCCGAGAGCATGGCCAGCTGCAGCGCGGTCATCGCACACCCCCCTGCTTCCCGGCGACAGCGGTGTCGGCTGTGGCGGGCTGTCCGGTGACGCCGGCGCCGATGAAGCGGGGCAGCGGTTTGGCGGCGGAGATGCGGCCCATCCACACCAACGCGAGCAGGTACATGGACATGAAGACGGTCAGCAGGACCTGTCCCAGGGGGGTGCGGTAGGGCTCGACGTAGCTGCCGGCCAGAAACAGCCCTCCAAGGAGCAGCGCGGAGATGATGGTGATCATGCGGGCGGCGGTGCGCGCCTTCTGCTGCTCGGTTTCGACCTGGCGGCGGGCCTTGACGTCCTCGTCGATGGATTCGGCGAGGCCCTGCATGGCGGAGGCGACGCCGGGGCCGCGGCGTTCCGCGGCCAGGATCAGGGTCGCGGCGAACAGGTCCCCGGTCGCATCATCCAACTCATCGGCAAACAGGCGCAGCGCGGTGGCGGTGGCGACGTTCGCGCGGACCCGTGCCGCCAATCTGCCGATTTCGGGGGCCAGCGCGGCCGGGGCGGAGCGGGCGGCGTGCAGGATCGCCTGCTCCAGGCCGCGGCCCACGGTCAGGACGCCGCCGAGGGCGCGGGCGAAGTCCGCCAGGGCGTTGAGCCGCTCGATGCGGTTCTTCGCCCTGCCCGTGACCATCCTGTAGACCATCACCGACACGGCCGGTGCGATGACCAGGGCGACGAGCCACCCGGTCACCACGGCGATCACGGCGCCGGCGGCCAGCCCGGCGAGGGCAACGGTGCGGACCTTCGACAGCCGGCGGCGCCGGCGGACCCGCGGCGCCTTCGCGGGGGTGACGGGGTGGGGGGTCAGCGCGTAGATGAGGCCGAGGAGGCCGGCGACGATCAGCGCACCAGACAGGGCTGCCAGGAGAGTCATGGACGGGTCCCCCTCTCGGCGTTGAAGCCAGCCAGGTCGAACCCGAACCGCTCCAGGACCCGGAACTGTGGTGGCAGGATGCGGGCGGTGGCGCGGTGGCTGCCGGGGTCGGCGGCGAAGATGGTGGTGGTGGCGTAGCCCTTGGCGTCTTCGCCGGGTTCGACGGCGATGATCTCGGACACCCAGCGGCGTTTCCGCCAGGTGCCGTCGGGGTGTTGGACGGATTCGACCTGGAGTTGGACGATCACGTCGATGTCCTCGGCGATCACGTTGAGCGCGTATTCGCGGGTGATGTTGGCACCTTCCTGCGTCGCGCAGGTCACGAGCTTGCGGATCGCTCCCTCGGCGGTGCGGGCGTGGGTGGTGGACATGGAGCCGGAGCCGGACTGCATGCATTTGAACATGGTCACGATCTCTGAGCCGCGGACCTCACCGACGATCGTGTAGGACAGGTTGGCTCTGAGGGAGTCTTCGAGGGCTTCGCGGACGGTGTATTCGCCGGCGCGGCGGCCGTTGAGTCCGATCTCTCCGGAGCCGGGGTTGGCCTGCCACTCGTGGACAACCTGGTGGTCGCCGGTGTCCTTGAGATACAGCTCGTACTCGGTCTCGATGGTGCCGATCTGCACGTGGGCCGGGAGCTCGTGGGCCAACGCCCGCAGCATCGTGGTCTTCCCTGTGCCCTGATCCCCGGACACGACCAGCGACATGCGGGCCTGCACCACCGCCGACAAGAAGCTGGCTGCCACCGAGGACAGGGAGCCGAGGGCGACGAGCTCGTGCAAGCCGGCGTCGATGAGGCGGTTGCGGCGGATGATCACCGTCGGCCGTGACGTCACCCACGCCGAGGCGAACAGCCTCGCCCGGTTCGGCAGCGCCAGGTGCAGCTTCGTCGCCGCCTCGGAGAACTCCCGCGGCTTGGGTTGATGGGCGGCCATGAAGGTCAGGTACTCGATCAGCTGCTCATCGCTCGAGGCGACCGGCGCGGCGGGGACCAGCTCGCCGTCGCTGTTCTCCACCAGCACGTTGTCGAAGCCAGAGATGATCACGTTCTCCACCGCGTCATCGTCGAGGTAGGGCTGCAGCCGGCCGAGGCGGAAGACGGCGTCGAACAGGGCTTGGGCGAGCTGGTCCTGGTGGTCCAGGGTCCAGGTGAGCTGGCCGCGGACGGTGGAGGCGCGGGATTCCTCCTCCAGCACGCCCGCGATGATCTCCCTCCCGACGTCCTCGCGCGTCGAGGGGTCGGGGTCGCGCTCCGACAGTTCCGCCGATACCCGTTCGCGGAGCGTGTCGACCAGATCCCAGTCGATCTCCCCCGCCAGGCGGCGCTGGACCCGTGGTGCCAGCACCGCCCGCACCAGCTCGGGCTGCGCATCGGGCGCCTGCTGGGCTTGGCGGCGTGGCTCGTCGGTGGTGAGCATGCGGAAGCTGCCGCGGGTCCGGCCCGCCGGTGGAGTGGGTTGGGTGAACAGTGCCAGGGTGCCGGGGTCGATCTCGGCAGCGGCTTCGAGTGCGTCGCTCATGCGGAAACCCCCAGGGCGGTGATGGATGTGGTGTGGAGTTCCTCGGCGGCCTGGCGCAGGGCCTTGCGGAGCTTGAGGCCACGCTTCGGCTCCGGCTGGCCGTGGCTGAGGACGGCGGCCTCCTCCGGCGCCCACGGCAACGACACGCTGACCTCGCGTTTGATCACCGACGCGACGGCGTGGGCCGTGTAGGGGCGGTTGGGGCCGATCAGCAGCCCACGGACCGGGGCCTCCGAGGGCACCTCCGCGGCCGCCACCGCCGCCACCGCCGGCAGATCCGAGCGCATGACCAGCAGCAGCTCGTCGGCGGCACGCGCCAGCGGGGTCGCAACATGGGTGTGGCCGAGACGGCCCAGATCGATCAGGACGTCGACGCCGAGCTGGGACAGCACCCGCAGCTGCGCCGCCAGCGCCGGCCACAGATCCGTCAGGCCGCCGGCCTGCGCGGCGCCGGCGGGGCCGGGGATCAGGGACGCGGTCTCCGACAGCCGCAGCGGCAACTCCCGCACCGCGGCCTCGAGTCCGCCCTGGCGGTGAGCCGACCAGAGTTCCACCAGGGTGCCGGGATGAGCCACGGTGCCGCGGTAGTAGCCAGCCAGGATCGCCGACCCACCGACCGGGTCGGCGTCGACCAGCAGCACCTGGTTCGGCCACTCCAACGCCAGGCCCAACGCGGTCGTGGTCACCCCAGGCGAACCCGCAGCGGAGGTCAGCGCGTAGACAGCCATCAGGTGTCCCGGCTGTCGAGGACCAGCGCCGCACGACCCAACGCGGCCGCCGCCGCCGTACGCGGCGCATCGGCTTCCGCGACGTCCACCGACACCGAGACCTGGCCAGAAGCCTCGTCGCGGGCGGTAGCCACCACCACGGCCGGGATCACGACGTTGACGGTGCACTGGGGGGTGGTGGTGCCGTCGGGGGTGTCGATGGTGCCGGATTCCCCCGCCGCGCAGGCGTAGGCCGGTTCGGTCAGGATCACCCGCACCCGGTCCCCGACCTGCAATGGCACAGCCGGCTCCGCACCAGGCGGCAATGACAGACCCACGACGGTGCGGCCCGTCGCCGGGACCATGGCCTCGACACCGGCGGTCGGGCCGACGAGGGAGCCGGCCGCGACATCGTGTGCGGCACGTTTCCCCAACAGGGCGGGCAACTCGTCGGCCTGGAGGTAGGCGAGTTGCTGGTTGGGGGCGATCTGCACGGTGGTGAACATCTCGGCGGTCATCACCTGCCCGCGGGCCACGGGGACACGGGCGGCGACTGCCTCGACGGTGGAGCCGGTCGACCAGAACACCAACGCTCCCCCGGCCGCGCCGAGCAGGATGAGCAGTCCCGCTAACACCGCGAACAGCGGCCGACGCTGGGTCCTGGCGGCCGGCGCCGTCACGATCGGCGGCCTCGCAGTTGGTTCGTCTCCTGTTGGAGCCATAGTCATGGTCACACTCTCTATCAACCCGGGCACAGTGGTCCCATAGCGTGAACCTACCCTCAACGTATCTATATAACTAGTGACTTTTGGTCACTTCAGGGGAGGGTGGGGACTCCGTAGAGTTCGGCCAGCCGCTGCGCGTGCTTGGCCCGCGGTTGGTGAGCCCCCGACTCCCACCGTCGCACCGTGCCAGCAGCCACCCCCAGCTCTGCAGCCACGTCGTCAGGAGTCAAGCCACGGCGCAGTCTAAGAGACCGCAGGGTCACCACCCCCGCCTCCTCCAGCTCGATCCCAAGCAGTGAACAGATCGTCGCCCAGGTCGCCGGATGCGGCGTCGAGCGGCCGTGCTCCCACGCCGCGACCCGGGTGCCGTCCGCGACACCCACCCGCTGAGCCAGCTGCGCCTGCGTGAGACCCGCGGCCAGCCGTGCCTCACGGAGCCGCTCTGCCACTGACATGCCCACAGGATAGGGGCCCGCCTCACCGCGACACCCCCCGCACACCAGGGGCGGGCCGACCACCCCGATGCTCCGGCCTCACCGCCACCGACTCCCCCACCGGGCCCTCCCCCGACTGCAGCACCTGCGCCAGGAGCCGCAACGTCACCGGACCCGGCGCAGCCGACCTCGATGTCGACGAGGGTTGATGCTCCTGCCCGAGGTAGCGGGCGGCAAGAAGCCTGGTCCCCTCGCGGGCATCACGGTGGGTAGTGGACACCGACGATCCCGTCTCCTCCCCCACCGCAGCCAACGTCTTGGGCTCACCGGCCAGCCCCAGACGACCCGCCATCACCTCACGCAGCCGACCCGGCAGCCCCTCCACCAACTGCGCCACGCGCTCGCGCTCCTGCCCGAGCAGCACCACATCTTCGGGTGGAACACTGACCGGACCCACGACGCGGTCCAACCCGCTGGCGAAGTCCCCAATCCGGTCACTGACCACCTCCCGGCTCTGTGCCCGACGGCGGTTTCTGTCCCAGAACGCGTAGCCGGCGTGCTGGAACGCAAACGACCCCCACGACGCGCGACGAGGGTCCCACGAGTCCACGATCTCCGCCATCCGCAACGACGCCTCCGCCACGTACTCGTCACGCGCATGGACCTGATCGGGTGGGATCTTCCTGCTCCAATGCTTAGCAGCCGCCACACCCGACGCGACGATCGCCGCCCGCGCCAACCGGCCCCGCTCCACCAGAGCATCCAACTCGCCGGGCGACGCGCCCGCTGTCAAGGCCTGGGCCTCCGCGACACCCGACCTGGCCGCCGCAGCGATCACCCCAGCGTCACGTTGCCCCGCGAGCTCGACCAGCGCCACGTGATCCTCGATTCTCGGCCTCTCCGGATCCGGCGACGCACTCCTCGGCTCTGCCACCCGCTGCGTCGGACTCGTGTCCGCGGTGAACTGCACCGCCGGGCCCACGCCCGGCCCCATCGGCGGCCTCCCAGGCGGTTCTGGGTCACTGACCCGACGAGGCTGGACTACGGCGGCCAGATCACTGCGCTGCTCCAACGTCACCGCAGCAGCCACCAGATCAGACTCAGCCCGCATATCAGCAGGCGTCACCGCCAACGCGGCCGCCAGATTCCCACCAAACCCAGTAGCCAGAAGGCCGCGAAGCTTGTCGGCCTCGCTGGACTGAGTGGCTGTCAGCTGGAGCGCCAGCATGGCCTTACGGAGGTCGTCCGTCGGGGCTGTCTGACGCGGGAGCATCTCTTTCCACACCTCGTACGCCCGGAGCCACTGCATGCGACTTGCTTCCAGCGCCACCAGGAGGCGTTCGTGGCCAACACCGTCGGCGACCTCCAAGCCCTTCATCGCAGTCGCCCCGGCGCTGAGCAGCGAGTACTGGGTACGACTCACGACCAAAGCCGCACTCGGGTCAATCGTGTCGATTGTCGACGCGAGAGTCAGTCGCCATTCATTCAGCCCGGCCTCGAAGGTCCTGATCGGAGGAGTCGCCTCAAGCAGACTGCGCTCCACCCCTACCAGCACGAGCTTGGACGCACCCTCCGCCCGGCGGGAGGCAGCACGAGTGACATACAGCGCAACCGCGCGCAACTCCTGGCGTTCACGCTGATTAGGCGGCGTGCCCGGTAGTACATCTAGACCCACCTCCCGCAAAGCGGTGCGTCGAAGCTGCAAGGGTTCTACAACCACCAGCGAGCGGACCCCAGCGGCGCGTCGGATCGCCGGATCAGCCCCACCGAGGAGCTCATCGCACTGGCTGACGGTGTGCGCCCAAGTGTTCAGCGACACACTGCCCCCATTCAGGACCGCAGCGGCGGCCCGAACTGCTCGCTCAAACCTGGCCACTTCAGCCCTTGACCAGGGTGTGACGAACATCGGAAAGGAGCAGCACTAGCCGAAGCGCCTCGGTGGTCAGCTGGGCCGGATCCCAGTCCGCAGCCCTACGAGCTGCCTGGTCAATGCACTCTCCCACCGATGCCGGCAGCTCGAGCGTCACCTCGTCAGCACCATGCGCCAGATCAGACGCCATCACCTGGCAGGCAACGATGTCCAAGGCTGTGAAACCAGGAACCGTGTCGTCGTACATCATCAGGTGACTGGCCTCATCAACCAGCGCAAACACCTCATACGAACCTTCGATCACTACGTCCTCCTTCGGTGTGTTTGCCTTCTTGTTCGTCAAGGTCGCGCCTCACTTCCCACTATCCACAGGCACGAGGGCCGATCCCATTGCCCCGCCTGTCCTCGATTCGTAGAACCCCGACGAAGTCCCTCTACAGCGGAACCAACCCCTGGGAAGGCAAAACTGCCGCTATCACCGTCATTAGCGGTGATAGCGGCAGTTTGCTTCGGTGAACGGTCAGTCTCGGATGAGAGGCATCCGACCCTGGACCTGGGGGAACGGCACCCCATCGTTGAACTGCTTCTCCAGCTGCTCGACGTAAGCCATCACGGCACGGCCCATGAAGCTCGAGAAACTCTGCGTGCCGAGGTGCGACATGGTGTGCATGTAGGCCGCACGAACTCGATCCGCCCGCTCGGGGTCCATGTAAATCGACACTTTCGGGTAACGCGGCTCCCCTGGCTTCGCTGGCGTCGCCGGCAGAGGTTGAACGACGACCGCGGGGACCAACTCGGGCGGCTGGGCCACACTTCTCTCCGGCGCAGCCTCGGCGGTGACCTTCTCAAGGACCGGCTCCTCCACAGGGATGGGCGATCGACCCGCGATTGTCGACTTCTTGGGTTGTGGTCGGTCTCTCATGCCAATGCCCTCTCCAGGTTGTCCAGGTATCCGTCGTAGATCGCAGCCAAATCGTCCACACCACCCCACTCGTCGAGGCCGATTCCAGCCTCAACGCTGTCCGCGATAGCCACACGCTTCGGCACCTTGGGGCTGTACACCTCAACGCCGAGCTCAGCGGCAAGCGCGTCGATCTCCTTGAGCCAATGCGCGCTGCTGACAGTCTGCTGCTCTAAACGGTTGACCACGATTCCTGCGATCCGCAGACCGGCGTGGTAGTTCGTCCTCACCCCATGGATCGTGTTGAGCAACGAGCCCAATCCGTTCGCCGAGAACAGCTTCGCCTCAGTCACGATCAGCGCCAGCTGGGCCGCGACCAACGCGTTGATGGTCAATTGGTCGACAGCCGGCGCACAGTCGATAAGGACTAGGTCGTACTCCGAAAGAGACGCCAGGGCAGTCGCTAGTCGCCGTTCCCGCCCGATCGTCTCCCCCACAAGCTGATCACGGACCCACGCCAGCGGCTCACCCGATGATGGCGCAACATCGATCCCCCACGGCCCCTCGACAAGAACATCCGCCAGGGCCTCCGGCGGCCGCTTCAGAACATCTGCGATGCCTACTTGGTCCGGCTCTACCTCCGCCAACGCAGCCGTCGAGTTCGCCTGCGGGTCCAGATCGATCACCAAGATCCGGCGGCCCCGGCGAGCCGCCGCACGCGCAAGGTGGAACACGGTCGTCGTCTTGCCGACCCCACCCTTCTGATTCACCACCGCCACGACTCGAGCATGTGACATGCAAGCCACCTTTCCATCGCCGTTACTACCGCCCATAGGGTTACTGCCAGTATTGCTGGCAATCCCCAGCTAGAGACCCGCGACACGCCGGGGAATCCCACCGCATCAGTACTAGTACCAATGCGGGCACAGGCGTCCTTGCCGTTATCAGTACTAGTAGTGCCGCTCACCACTAGAGCCTCACCACCCGTCGCTGGGTCAAGCACACACTACCGCTACCACTACTAGTACTCATGACAGCAATAGTGCTATTGCCGTTGTCAGTACTAGTGGCGGTGACGGTAAGCGCCTGCTAGGTACGCCGCTATCACCGGTACTAACTCTGATAGCGGTATTCAGCCGCGACTGGGGCTCGCGCGACCACGACAGGTCCCACTGACACTTTGTGCTGCCGCGCGGTGCTTCGCACCGCTTGCCTTCGAGGGCTGTGGCCGAGTTCGGCTCGTCGGCGGAGGGGTGGGTGGGGGAGTGGGGGTGCAGGGGTGTGGTTGGTGGTCAGGCTGCGAGGAGCAGCTGGAGGCGTGCTTGTCTGAAGGTGGCGCGGCCGTCGGGTCGTCGTGGGTGTTTGCCCCATTGGCTCCAGGGGCCTTTGTCGCCGAGGGCGGGTTGGTGGCGGTGTCGATCTCGGGTGCGTTGGAGTTCGACGATCCACCAGCGCCACATCGCCTGTTCGATGCTGTAGGTGAGTTCGCGTTTGGCGAGGGTTCCGTGGACGCCTCGGGCCTGGGCGAGGGCGTCGAGGTGGTCGGGGGTGTGCGGGTGGAGGAGGCCGGCGTCTGTGAGGTCCTGGAGCGCGTCGGCTTGGGGTGGGGGAGTGTCGTGCCGGCGCGCGTAGGTGTTTCCTACTTCGACGCCGAGTCCGCGTCGGGTGAACAGGTCGTGTCGGGCCGTCTCCTGGCGGGCGGTGAGGGTGGTGCGGAGGCGGTCGCGGGTGGTGCCTGTGGCCGGGGGTGGGGTGCGCGGTGGGACCGCTTGTGACCGGAGAGACTCCAGGGTGTTGTGGATATCTCGTTTGGGGTCGATGGTCCAGGTGGCGGCGTGGGTGCCGGCGGCGGGGGTGACGAGTTGGGTCCAGCCGTCTGCTTGGAGGCGGTGGAGCGCCAGTCGGGTGTTTTCGCGGGAGATCCCGGTGCGGAGGGCGAGGTGGCGGATGGAGGCGTCGACGTCGGGGGTGACGGCGTCGAGTGCGATCAGGTGGAGGGCGTCGAGGATGCGGCGGTCTGTGGCGCCGTGGGGGCCGCTCCAGCGGGTGGGGGAGGCGTCGGCGCGCTGCTGCCGGCTCTCGACGTCGAGGGCGAGGTGTTCGGCGCGGGTGAGGAAGGTGTGGTCGGAGCCGTGGCGGTCGCCGGTGGTGGCCACGACTGCGACGGCGCGGCGCCATTGCCGGGTCAGGGTGGCGATCGGGGAGTGGGGGCCGGCGGTGGGGCGGGGGGTGCGGTGGCCGGTGTGGGGGTCGCGCAGGGTGCGGATGTGTTCCAGGCCGGGGGAGTGCAGCAGACCGATGACGTCGTCGAAGCGTCGGCGGGAGCGGGCCATGGACAGCAGGATCGTGAACAGGTGGGAGGAGGCGTCGACGGGGTACTGCCCGATCGCGGCCGACACCGCGGCCGGCAGGGGCCGGAGGGCGCCGGTCAGGTAGGGATGGCCGTGGGAGTCGCGGGGGAGTCCGGCGAGGATGTCGTCGTCGAGGCGCGTCAGTTCGGGGAGGGCGGCGACGTGTTCGGCGACCAGGTCCGCGAGCCGGTGGAGGTCGTCGGCGGTGGTGGAGGCGCGGGTCAGGGCCTGCGGGTCGCCGGCCACGATCCGGGAGGTGCCGCCGGAGGCGTGGGGGGCGCCTGGGGGGCGGACGCAGCCGGTGACCAGGTTCCCCAGCGGTGCCCGGTCCAGGGTCGGGCAGGCGACCTTCACCCGATCGGTGACTGCATGCACCACCGCGGCCGGTACACCGTCGTACAGGGCCAGCCAGATGTGCCAGCCCTGCCCGATGCCGCCCGAGGCGCACACCAGGTACTCGATGCCTACCTGATCCAGCCAGCCGGTGATCCGGTCCCGGTCCGCGGCCGCCTGCCGGGCGGCGGCCTCGGTCTTGCCGTCGAGGTCGAAGGCGACCAGATGGAACCGGCCGGCCGTGTCGGTCAGGTGGACCGCCCACGGGGCCTCCGGCGCCGGCCCGTCGATCGAGGCTCTGCCGATGTACTGCGAGGAGAACCCGCCGCCGGCGGCGGGGAGCTGGACCCGTAGAGAGTCGCGGGGAGAGATCGCCACCGCGAGGTCCCACGCCGCGACACGCGACACGCCGACCCCACGGGGGTAGGCAGAAACGACTTCACTGTCTATACTCAACGACAAGACCTCCTCTCGGGTCCGGCCTAACGATTTGGTTTCGAGGGAAAGTCCTCCGGCAAGAGTTGGTAGCTCGAGCCTCACAATTTGATGACTTGTACGAGCCCCGCGCCAACGGGGCTCGTTGTCATTTCAGGGGTTTACCCGGTCATCGGCAGGGTCTCCTCCATGCGGTGGGGGTACTCCTCGGCCGGCCACCACACGGGCACGCCGTTGGCGTCGAGGGGCACGTTCTCAATGAGTCGCTGAACGAACAGCGACCTGGATGCGCCTGAAGCCGCCGCCAGCGCCGACAGGCGCTCATTCGCGACGGTCTCGATGGTCACACCAAACTGGATCGGGTTCACCATGGACTTCCGGGGGCGACGAGGAGCACTCATGCGAATCACACTAGTGTGATTCGCTTAAGATTAACGGCGGTTTCGCGCGTGTCGCGGCACGAACTTTCGTCTACCACAACGGGAGTTGGACGCCGTGGCGGTGGGAGAGTGAGGCCAGATGCCGCGCCGCGGCCCCCGAATCGAGCAGCAGCAGGTTGCGCATCACCAGGCTCCGGTCGAACGAGGACTCCGGGCCGATGTAGTTGCCGGCCGACACCGCACCCCGCGCGATCCAGTCGATCTGGTTCCGCGTCCTCGTCGACGCGACCACGTGACCTGGCCCGACCCGCTGACACAGCGGGTTGTCGCACCCGTGCGCCACGACCTCCACGCCGATCAACGCTTCGAAGCCCTCCGCCAGCGCGAACGCGAACCGGTGTGCGACCACCGCGCGGCGAGGACCCAGCCAGAACCGGCCGTGGCCGGCATTGCGGCTGATCGCCCCCGCCCACCACAGACAGTCACTTCCCGGCAGCACCCTCAGCTTCGCCCGGAACCGGCCAACCAGCACTTCCGAAGCCAGATCCTCCGCGGTCAAGGACACGGTCCTACCCCTCGCTCAGATGCCCGACGCTAAGGACGCGGGATCGGGGGAGGGCGCGGGATCGTGGTGGTGGTGTTGCTGCAAGCGTCGGAGCCGGTTGGCCTCGCGGAGCTCCAGCCCACACAACGCGGCGGCCTCCTGCACCGACAGATCCTGGGTCAGGGCGTGGAGGGCCTGACCGATCCGGCGCTCAGTGTCCTCCAACACCTGCTGCCGCTCCACCGCGGCCGCCGTCGCCACCAACGCGTGCTCCCGGATCCTGGCCTCCCGCGCTGCAGCCTCCTCACGGCGCCTCAGCAGCTGCTCCTGCACCAGCCGGCGCGCCTCCAGACGTGGATTCTGTGCCATCAATCATCGCCTCCCTCGTCGCGGGGCCCTACTTCCACGCCCCATCGAACAGAAGAACCCGAACCCAACACCACCACAGCGCAACGACAATTCACCAGAGGCCGTGGAGACCTAGCGACTCTTTGCCTTCAACGTCACGCCTGTGACCGCGAGACCGACACCTGTCCCGAATACCAGGGCCATCGGCACACCCCAGCCGGGTGCGGGTGTACCACCCGTCACTAAGTTGATCTGATATGACGCAGCAGCCCCGATCAGAAGTGTCCCGAATCCGAGGAGAGCATCCGTCGCCGCCGAGGCCTGAGAGCGCTGGATCCCGATTCGCGAGGCGGCCTGCGAGACGTGTCGAGGGCTGGGAGACTCAGCCCCGAATCGTTTTGCGATACGTGAAGCCTCCGCTGCCAGGTCTTGCATGTAGGCACGCATAATCGCCTTCATGGCACCCTCGGCTCCGCTGGTGGGTCGCAGGATCTCCTCGGGCTCAGGCACCCTCGCCAGGGCCTCTTCTAGTGCGGGACCGATCTCATCCTCGATCGCCTTCAGCTGGGCCGCCGTGGGCTCTACCCCGCGCCGGGCGAAGCGAGACACGAGGTAGTTGGCGACTGCTGACACAGAAGCAGCCGTGAGAAAGAGAGTCAGGAGATCTTCCATGCCGGGATGCTATCGGGTACGCCATCTGATGCCGGGGTCCCGCATGGCCTCGGCAGGATCCAGGAATCGAACCGGGTGGGCTTGTGTCGCGGAGAACAGATCGCAGCGGTCCATCGGACTACAACTCTGATCCGCGAGGTGCGCGACGTCTGAGCTCCTGCGACCCGCCACTGCAGAGCCGCCCAGCGCTCTCGGTCGTGTCCCACCCGCTCATGGCCAAGCTTCACAGGCGTAGGACGTCAGGCGCTCAGCATCCAGCTCAGGCCTGGCCAGTCGGTCCGGTCGATGGTCACAAATCCGGGGGACCCGGTCACCAGAGACCGAGAGGAACACACTTCCTCGCCTCTTCCGTGGACAGCAACTCATCTCACGGCGTGAGGGTGTCCTGAACGCTGGCGTTCGTCGCGTCGGTGGCTGTCGTCACGAACCAGGACATGATCCCCATGAGGCCCTCTACTGCATCTGGGTCGCCGAGGACGTCGAGGCTGAAGCGTGGCCTGAGTCCTAGGCGGGCGACCGGGATCTCGATGCCGGGGAGGTGGTTGAGCATGGTTCGCATCTGGTCGCGCACGCTCGTGTCATCGAACGGTGGCCTGATCTTCATCCACTGGAATGGGACCTCGACGGTGCCACTGCCGCCTGGGTAGACGCCGAAGGGCCATGGCTCCAGGTGCGCGGAGCGAAGCACAGGGTAGAGGGCCAGTTGGGGGTTGATGGCGTACTGGATCGTTCCGCCGAGGGTTGACCAGTGGGCCACCAGCCGCGACAGTCCTTCCACGACAGCCTGATCGCGCAACAGTCGGATGGTGCGCCAAAACTTCTCCGTGACTTCAGTGGGTGTCTCAGCCGAGGCAGCTGCGGGCACATCACCGTCGGTGTCGATGCCGAGGAGCTCTGCCAAGTCGGCGGGCCCCAACCGACGGCTCGGGTCGGCGACCCCTTGACTGTCGAACTTGATACCTTCGGCTCCCATCACGTCCTGTGGTGGCTCGGTTCGCCCGTCATTCCAGTGGAACCCCGCCGAGATCTTCCCGGAGGAGGTCAGAACGCGCCAGGCGTTCGGGACTGGCGAACCGGCCAGGAACTGGCCCAAGGAAACGGGGTGGTGCCCGGTGACGGCACCGATGTCGCCATAGGTGGTCCACGTGCCCTCCGGAAGGGCTACCAGCAGCTGACGCACCTCGCGCCACGGATCAGTGACTTCTGCCCGTGTCCCGACAGGACCTGGCCAGATGGCGATGGCGCGATCAGTGAGTTGGTCGGCGCGGGTCTTGATCTCGGCTGGCCCCCATGAGTTACCCTCCGCGATGCGACGTGTCATGTCGAAGTGGCTGTCGCGGTAGAGGACTCGTTTCGTCTGGTAGGGCGCGTTGGACAGCTCGGGGTTGTAGGAGGTGAGGGTGAGGTTGCCCAGCCGATGCACCCACTGCTGATGGACGTCTGCCGGTGGAAGGGTGGGGTCCTCCGGATCCAGCAACACCGACTCCCAGTCGGCAGTCAGTGTCTGGGGGAGGACATGCTCGATCTGGGGTTTGGCGGCTGCCCAGTCAACCGGTTCCTTGTGGTCGAAGGACTCTTCCAGGCGGCGAAGGACGAACATCCGTTGACTGGCCTTACCGGCCCAGTAGAAGTTCCGGGTCTGAATGTCGGACCGGAGCTGCTCATCGTTGGGCCATCCACGGCGAGGGCCCGACAGGTAGGAGCGAAGGGATCCCACCATGTCCTCGGCGGTCAGCATCGTGCGGGCCGCCTCAGCCAGAATCCTGTTGATCCCTGCAGCGGAGCGGCCCGAGAGCATCCGTCGGACCAGGTACGACTCGCACAATGTCGCGGCAGTCACGACCTGGTCCTCGCTTGCTGTTCCGGCCTGTAGCCTCTCCACGGCCGAGAGCATGACGACTTGCGTCGCCTCGGTTCCCCAGTCACGGAGCCGGGAGAGACCTCCCCTGAGACGCGCCGAAGCGACATGGTCGGGATCGAGTACGGGGGCGAGGGCGTCAGCTCGTCGCGCCAGGCGGAGGATGTCTGCCTCGACGGCATCCTGATCTGCCTCGAACGCACGGATGCGTTCTGCCTGAAGCCGGTAGGTGTCCCCACGGCTGGCGCGTTCAAAACCGTTGAGCAGAAGGTCGACGTAGGCCAGGGTCTCCAGGTTGCCCACACCGAGCTTCTTCTCCATCGGACGCCACACATGGGTGTACACGTCATCGGCGCGAGTCGGCAGCAGCATGAAGTAGTGGTTGCGCAGCAGATCACCTTGAGTGAGCTGCATCCCCGTGTTGTTGAGGGACTGAAAGATGCGATGCACGTTGTCGTCGGCGTCTGTAGTGATCGCCACCAGGTCCAGGCGACCCACCAGCGACTGTTCGACGCGATGCATGTCGACGTCGTCATCGGGATCGTCAGCGGCCACCAACAGCTCACGGAAGACTCGGTAGGCGTCCCCGATGTTGCCGGTCGCGTCCCCCGGATCGCCCATCACGACGGCCTCGAACGCGGCGCGGTCATCCTGGGTGGGTAGCACCTTGAGACGGTCGAGGCCGTCCTGGTACTCGTTGATCAGGAACTGCCTCTGGATTCGGTCGGCTGTCTTGGGATCCTCGGGCCGGACATGGTCCCGCAGGGCGCTCAGCGCCAAGCTGAGGCTGGTGAGGCGTTGTTGGCCGTCGACGACCAGCCATCGCGAGGGGCCACCGGCCACCGGCCTCGTGGGTGCGAGCACAAGAGACCCCAAGAAATGCCCTGGGGACACCAGCTCGGCTGCCAACGCGTCCGCCTGCAACATGAGGTCATTCCACAGCTGCTGGAGCTGATGACGTTGCCAAGCGAAGGTGCGCTGGTAGAGCGGGACCACATACTGCTTCTCACCTTCGAGTAGCTGCTTGAGCGTCTGCTCCTTCGCGTGCATCTTCATGCCCCCAGTTCCTTCAGCACCTAGACCCCCGCGCCAGGCTGCTCGCATCGTAGTGCTCGCCACGTCCGGCCTACCGAATGACGCTGGAAGCCGATGCGCGGCGCGGCCGGGCACGTGCTCCGCGAAGGTTCTAGACGAACTGATGTAAGGCAGGCGATCAGCCATTACCGTCGTGGCGCTGGCACCCTGGGCTCAGCGTCACCTGTGGAGTTGCTCTGGGACCGTTCGACGGCTAGGAGCGTTGGGTACCTCTGTATCCTCTCCACTGTCACTCCATAGGCTTGACATTGGATTCGATGAAGGCGATCTCCTCGGAGTCGAGCCCATACTTGGCGTACAGCTGCTGGTCGATCTGCGAGATCGGCTTCGACCAGTCGATGTCCGAGGAAGGCGTGAAGTTCTGGAGAGGGACATACTTCCAGACCTTCGCCGGATTGTGCTGGGTGATCTTTAGAACCCCGAGGAGCGCGCGGGCGAACTTAGACTTCACGTACTTGAGGCAAGCATCTGCAGCGGTCTCGTCGTCGAAGGCCCCGATGGTGAGATAGGTCTGAGTGACAGCCACCTGTGGGCCGGCGATGATCGGGCTAGACAGCACCTCTCCCAAGGTGCCGGAGCCGTTAGCAGCCGTGGCAACGACCTTGAACTTGTGGTAGCTCGCAGGCCCTGTGATGTAGTCGCTCCGAATCCAGCGGGACACGCGCTTGTTCTTGATGAGGCCGAGCACGCGCACGTACATGTCCCCGTCGGTGGGCTCTTCTGCGTAGTAGAGAAAAGAGAACTGCTCGAACGTGTTCGTGTTCACAAGTGCGGCGTTACCTTCCGGACGGAGGGCCCGCGCCTCGGGATGGTCCACATACAGCTTGTCCGTGTAGCGGTAGGAGCGCGAACTAGTAATCCCGACTCTCTCCAATGAGTCATTGCCTGACTCGACCACCTTGTGGAGGATCTGGTTGAGCTCGGGGTACTTCGTGAACGTTCCAATGGGCTCGCCGTCCCGGTCTGCGTCGCGGTAGGTGACCGCGATACCGCCCTTGATGTCAGTGCCGGGGAACAACTGATCGCTATTGGCGACGTAGTGGGGCACGGACAGGTGCCGGTCGGCAAGCATCTTCTCGTTCCACGCCTTGGGCGTGAAGCCCGCGTTGAAGAGGAAGCGAGCCGGTGTGATCAGCACGGCCTTTGTGCCGACCTCGTAGGCCGCGTCCATGAACAGGTGGTAGACGGGCGTGTCGCGGGTGCCCGCACCCTGGGCCTCCTCCTGATAGGGAGGGTTGCCGATGACGACGTCGAACTTCTTGCTCATGGCTGGTTCCCTTCGGTCAGCATGGTGTCGATGACCTGCTGTCGTTCTGCTGCGCTCATACGGGCGAGGTTCCCGACCTGGAAGTGCCCGGACTTCTCGATCCAGGCTTTGCGCTCGGGGATTCCGCCGGAGACGGCCTCGATGGTGATCTTGTGCAGGATCTTGTTGTGGCTCATCTCGAAGATCTGCGAGGTGAGGATGTGCTTCAGGCGCTCGTCCTGGTCGGGGATCTGGTGGACGAGGCCTGTGTCGAGCCGGCGGACGAGCTCCATGAGGAACAGGCCGGCGGTCGAGAACAGGTCGGCGAAGGTCGCCTCGGGGTTGGTGAAGATACCGGGGTTCTCCTCTTCCAAGATGTCGACCATGCGCTGCACGACCGGCTTCGGGGTGAACACCAGTGAGGTCTTTTGCCGCGGGATGTAGGCGAAGATGTCCTCGGTAAGGTCGTCGTTGAAGTAGTCGGCGAGTTCTTCCTTCTTGTTGAGGAATTCCTGCACGGACTGGTTGAACACGACCTCGTCGAAGAGCCCCGGGATCGGGATTGTTTCGCCGTCGTCGCTGGTTATCTCCTGGCCGTCGCGCAGGACGCGGAACTCGGCCTCGGTGATCCCTGTGATCTCCTCAAACACGTCGTCGGGGGTGTAGTCGTCGAAGTTGGACAGGCGGATGCCGCGGTCGCCGTAGGCCATGAGGAACATGGGGATGGTGCGGGCGAACCCACGCAGGTGGGAGCGGGCGTCATCCATCGTCTTGTCGGCACGCTTCTGTTCTTTCTTGGTCTCTTCGCGCCTGACCACATCGGGGACGATGGTGTCCATCACCGAGCTGACGATGGCGGTGATTTCTTCCTTGAGTGCTGCCTCCTCCTCCTCGCGGCGAACATCAACCGCGGCGCCTTCGGCCTCGGTGGCCGCGGCTGCGTGGTCGTCGTCGAGGTGCTTCTGAGCGATGGAGTAATCGGCAAACGCGCGCTCGACCTGAGCCTTGAGCTGTTGTTCGGTGCGCTTGGTGTCGCGTTCGACCTGCGCGTTGGTCAGGTCGTAGGCGTCCTTGAGGGCTTGACGCTTGCCTGCGGCCTTCTCGGTCACGAACTTCGCCAGGTCGGCCGCGGTCTTGGACACATCGGTCTCGGACTCGACCGGAGGGATCTCCTCAACGCTCCAAACCGGCGGTCCCAGCTCAGCGACCTTGGGGTTGATGACCGTCTCCTGGTCAACCTGCACGTTGCCGGCTGCGTCGACCACAGGCGGCGGCACCGGAATCTGGATGGACTCGCCGTTCTTCACCTTGCCCTGCTGGGTGGTCGGGAGCTTGTCGAGGATGACCTTCACGTGTTCGCTGTAGCGGAAGATGCCGGCGACGTTGTCGAACAGCAGGTTCGACAGGAAGCCGCGGCGTACGACCTCGCGGGCCTTGAACACCTGCGGGAAGGTGAGCACCTGCCCGGCATCGAGTTCGACCATCCGCCCCTCGGAGTCTTCGCCCAGGACGGGGAAGAAGTTCAGCAGCCGGCGGATGTTGTCCTGCCGGATAGTGGACTCGCCCGAGGGGTTCGACCTCAGGTTGTTGGCGAAGGCGTCGAAGACCGTGAGGGTGCGTTCGGGGGCGAAGTCGAAGATGTAGGCGTTCTGCTTCCGGAAGACATGCCCGTTGCGCTCGAAGGTGTGAGGGTTCTGCGCTCGGAACGCTGCCTGCATGTACTGCGACGGCGAGTTGAGGTTGGCCAGCATGATGACGGCGGTCCACTCGGGCACCGTCACACCGGTGGTGAGCTGACCGACCGAGAGAGTGATGGTTTTGCCACCGGTGGCCTCAGCCTCGGCGATGGCAGACCGGACCTTGTCCAGAGACTTGCCGATGGCAGTCGGGTCGGTCTCGTCGGTGCGGCCGTCTCCCGCTGCCAGGACCACCGTGTAGTCCTTGAACACCTCGTGCTTCTTGAGGAGGCGTTCCAAGGCCTTGGCCGAGGCGACGCGGTTCAGGAGCCAGAAGGAGTGCCGCACCTCGTCACGAAGTTCAGGGGTGGAGAACGGGTACTTCTCGTTGGTTGTCAGGCAGTCGAGGAACTTCTTGACTTCGGCCTCGTATTCGAAGAACCCGTTCTCCTTGGTGGTGAAGAACTCGCTCAGGTCGAAGGTGTAGTCGACGTTGGCTGCGTCCTCTTCGATCGCGACGCCCTCGGCCAGACGGTCGGCGATCATCCGGGAGAGCTGGTAAGTCAGCAGGTTCAGGGTCGGGAGTACGGCGTATGGGTTCTCCACGCTGTCGTCTTGCCAGTCCTGGCGAGCTGCCTGTTCATCTTCATAGGTCCAGTTGAAGATCTCGTGGCCGGCGAACCGGCCGGAGGCCAGCGCCTTGAACGGAGTCCCCGACAGGTGCAGGGTGTGATTCCGCTTGATCTGGTTGAACGCGACGTCGGTTTTTGTGGTGTCGACGCCCTCGTGCGCCTCGTCGATGACGAGCATGTCCCAGTCGAAGTCGGCGATGTGCTTCAGCTTCTTGTGCGTGCCGCCGAAGTACTCCGAGCCCTTGAGGTCCTGGAGCGAGAGGAACTCCACGATGCGGGCGTCTGGAGTGTCGTTGTCGATCAGGGAGCGGCGCCACTGCTCGCGGGTCATGGTTGGGCGCTGGGCGAGGGAGGTGGACTCAGAGACGAACTTGAAGGTGGTCTGGTGCCCGATGAAACGCTCGAAGTCGTCGAACCAGGAGTTGGCGATCGCTGGGCGGTTGGTAACGATGAGGACCTTTCCAAGGTTCATCTCGCGCATGAGGTGGTACGTCGTCAAGGTCTTGCCGAACCGGGGCTTGGCGTTCCAGAGCACCTCGTCGGAGCCACTGGCAAAGGCTGCCATGGCCTGGTCAACGGCATCCTGCTGCTCAGGTCGTAGCACGTAGAGTTCTTCGCCGCCCGCCTGGAGGTCGCTGTAGTCCTGGCCAGCGAAGGCGTTGAAGTACTCCAGCGAGGTCTTCGACGCAGGAGGGAAGTGGTGCCACTCAGTCCGCTGGGGGCGGGCGTCGGGGTTGAACTCACGCTCGACGCCGTGCTGCTTGAGGTAAGCGTGGAACTCCCGGTCGGTGAACTGACCACCGGCCTCGGACGTGTAGACGGCACGTCGAGCCCAAACGGTTTCTTTCGTTACCGACATCTGGGACGCCTGCTGCGCGATGCGGGCCTCTACGGTCTGCGTGCCGGTGTAGCCGATCTTCTCCCAGCCGTTGTACTTGGGGACGTCTGGTGTCCGCCACGAGTAGACCATCGGGTTGATCCTGCGGAACGTGTTGATCTGGGGGCTCGTCACTGGGCCCTCACCTCCTGGTGGACGCGGTCGATGGGGCACACCGCATAGGCGGCATGGACTCCGAAGTCGAACATGGCTTCCTCGCGCAACGAACGGAACCTGAAGGGCTCGCGGAGCACGCCGCCAGGAACCGCCGGAACCCTGCTCCACCACGAGAACTCGATCTCGTCGCCGTCCGAGTCCAGTCCGGTGAGCGTGTTACCACTGACGATGTTCGTGTCGATGAGAAAGGCCGCGGCCCGGTGCAGGTTGGTGCGCGTGCTGCACGGTGTGCCGTGACGGCGGTGGAAGTCCAGGAACTCCGTGAGCATGGAGATCTTGGCGTCTGCGTAGTTGTCCTCCAGCAACTCGATCCCGTAGATCGAAGCGAGGGCGAACAGTGATTCCCGGGGCCAGAGTGCGGGTTCGATCCGCTGCTCGATGGCGCGCAGCTTGCGCTGCAGGATCGCCACGAGGAAGTTCCCGTCGCCAGCAGCCGGTTCCAGGAAAGTCTTGTCAACGAACCCCTCGCCAGTCTCCAGCTCCTCGGCGACCAAGTCGAGCATCCGGTCGACCATGTGGCGGGGTGTGAAGACCTCGCCGTAGGCCTTCACACGTTCTCGGGACTTCACCAAGGGCTCCTCAAGGGTCAACACCACGACGGCTCCCAGATGTGGGTCCTGATCTGCACAGTCATCCCTCGCGACCTGTCGGCTGTCGTTGGCGTTCCCAAGGCTATCGAGACGGGCGGACAAGTCATCACCATCACCCCTCTGAACCTTGGCTGATCTTGGGTTTCGCCCTCTTCAACACGTGATACGGCCCTCGTCTGCGCGCTTCTCGACTGGCTGCCAACCAGAGTTCAGCGGCCTTCGATGTCGACGCAGGCGATGTCACAGGCAGCAGCACGGTCTCCTTGCCGACTCAGACCTCACCGAGCTCGCAGAACTAGCCCGCGAGACAGACGTGATTCGCCAACCCCGCTGCATCTCGCCGCATCCGGGAACCAGCGCCTACCCCACCCTTCAAGTTCCACACACCTCTTGCACCATCGGAAGGAAGGCCCGTGTTGTTGCATCTGATGCAACATCAAGCGTGGCTGGCCTGGGCAGATGATCGACTGGGGGTACGTTCGCGTTCGCGGGTCTACGCGTCATGGTCCGGAGGTTCGCCGCCTCTTGCGTAGCCGGGCAGCGAACCATCCAACAAGCTCAGCGACGCCGCCGACGATCACGTCGTAGACGATGCCTTTGAGCAGGTGTTCCCAGAGGTAGGCCCAGGCTTGAGCGTCTGACTCGATGCAGTCTCGCCCCCACAGAGTGCAGCCCAACGCCTGCTGGGCGGCTATCTGCGAGCCCACGATTCCAGAGCCGATCAGGGCGACCCATCCCAAGCCTTCGGCGCCCTTGCTGAGGTACTGGCGTGTGCCGCTCTCGCGCAGGAACGCTCCGACGAAGATGGCGATCCATGCCAAGACCTGGACGACCTGCGCTACGGCTGCGAGCAACTGGTAGTCGGCGCCCAGCTCGGGATTCATGCGACGAGTCTGCTCCTCGGCGGCCGCCCCTCGCGTGATTCCCGGGCTTCGGTCCCATGAGATTCAGCGGAAGTTGGTTCACGCTGTGGCCGGGTCGGGTTCGGGTTGGTAGAGGGTGTGACGGCTTCTTTGCACAAGCTGACTGCCGGGTCGGGGTATGACTACCTGACCCGGCAGGTCGCTGCGCAGGACTCAACAGAGAAGGGCCACGCATCGCTGACGAGCTACTACACGGAGAAGGGTGAGGTGCCGGGTCGGTGGGTCGGTACCGGCCTGGCGGCCCTGGAGATGGAGCCGGGGAGTGCGGTGTCGGAGGTACAGATGCGTGCCTTGTTCGGGGCCGGGTTCCATCCGGACATGGAGGCCCGGCTGGCTGCTCTCCCGGCCGACGCGACGCAGGCGCAGATCCGCCAGGCGGCCCGCCTGGGGTCGCCGTTCCAGGTGCGGACGGCGGCCACGGTGTTCCAGCAGGAGGTCGCGGTCCGGTGCAGTCAGTGGGCTGCAGCTAACGGGCTGGACAGTGGTGGGACGGTGCCGGTGGATGTGCGGGCTGGTATCCGCAACGAGCTCGCCACTGCTGGCTTCCAGCAGAGGATGGGGAGGGCGCCGAGCGGGGTGGAGTTGTCGTCGGAGGTGGCGACGTTGACGAGGAACCCGACGATCGCGTGCGCGGGCTATGACGTGACGTTCACGCCGGTGAAGTCCGTCTCGGCCCTGTGGGCGGTGGCGCCGCAGGAGATGGCGGCGCAGATCGAGGAGGCTCACAACGCGGCTGTCGCGGACGCGCTGCGCTATCTGGAGGAGCGGGTCCTGTTCTCGAGGCGTGGGCATGGTGGGGTGCGGCAGGTCGAAGTCACCGGCCTGGTCGCGGCCGCGTTCACGCATCGGGATTCGCGGGCGGGGGATCCGAATCTCCACACCCATGTCGCTGTCGCGAACAAGGTCCAGACCTTGGATGGGGCGTGGTTGGCGGTCGACGGCCGCCCGCTGCATGCGGGGATGGTGAGCATCTCGGAGGTGTACAACACGCAGCTGGAGGCCCATCTGACTGACCGACTCGGGGTCCGGTTCGCGGTCGAGGTTGCGCGGGATCCGGGTAAGCGTTCGGTGCGGGAGATCGTCGGGGTGCCGGCCCGGTTGCGGGAGGCGTGGTCGAGCCGGCGGGCGGCGATCGAGGCCCGTCAGGCGGAGTTGGCAGTCGACTTCCAGCACGCTCATGGCCGGCCGCCGACACCGGCCGAGGCGATCGCGTTGGCGCAGCAGGCCACCCTGGAGACCCGCCAGGCCAAGCACGAACCCCGCAGCCTCGAGGAGCAGCGCACCACCTGGGCGACCCAAGCCCGTGCCGTCCTCGGCGACGACGGGGTGGCCCGGATGCTCACCGACGTGACCGCCGCCGGCCGCCGGTCGGGGCCTCCGGTCACGACGGAATGGGTCGACTCTGTGGCCGATGAGATGGTGGCCCGGATGGGTGTGTCGCGGGCGTCGTGGACGGTGTGGCACCTGCAGGCCGAAGCGTCGCGTCGTGCCCGGGAACGCGCCACGGACCCGCGGCAGGCGGAGGAGTT
Source organism: Tessaracoccus yangjingae (assembly GCF_054483935.1). The sequence goes on from NZ_JBTLTH010000002.1 coordinate 55,908, forward strand.
GACCGCCGCGCTGCTGGCGGCCGCGACCGCCAGGTGTCTGCCGGTGGCCGGCTGGACCGATCCGGTCAGTGATCCGCAGATGTTGCGGCGCAATGATGGGGAGAGTGTCTACAGCACCGTCGGTGGCCGTCGGTTCACCTCCACCGCCGTCATCGAAGCGGAGGAGACGATCACCGCGGCCGCCGGCATGACGGATGGGCGGCGGGTCGAGGAGGTCGACGTCACGGTGGCGCTGCTGGCCTCCACCGCCGGCGGGGTGGCGTTGAATGCGGGGCAGATCCAGCTGGTGCGGCGAATGGCGACCAGTGGTCGGCGGGTGCAGGTGGGGTTGGCGGCGGCCGGGTCGGGGAAGACCACAGCGTTGGCGGTGTTGGCCGGCGCGTGGCGGGAAAGCGGCGGCACCGTGCTGGGTCTGGCTCCCTCTGCGGTCGCGGCGGGGGTGTTGGGGGAGCAGGTCGGGGCCTCGGCGACGCTGGCGAAGATCGCCCACGACCTCCACCACAACCCTCGCGCCGTGGAGGCTCTGATCGGTGCGGAGACGTTGTTGATCGTCGACGAGGCCGGGATGGCCGATACCCCCACGCTGGCGGTGGTGGTCGGGTTCGCTGTGGGGCGGGGGGCGTCGGTGCGGCTGATCGGTGATGATCAGCAGCTCGCCGCGGTCGGCGCCGGCGGCGTGCTGCGCGACATCACCGAGACCCACGGCGCGGTACAGCTGACCGAGATCATGCGCTTCGCGGACCCCGCCGAAGCAGCAGCCTCCCTCGCCTTGAGGGAGGGCCGGCTCGAGGCGCTGGGCTTCTACCTCGACCAGGGACGCATCCATGCCGGCTCCGAGGAGACCGTGCTGCGTGACGCGCTGGCCGGCTGGCTCCGCGATCGTGGAGCAGGGCTCGACAGCGTGATGCTGGCCGGGACCCGCGACCAGGTCGCCCAACTCAACCGGTGGGCCCGCGACCACCGCCTCACCGGCACCCCCGACGACACGCCGCCGGCGGTGGTGGTGGGGTTGTCGGATGGGAACGTGGCGTCGGTCGGGGATGTGATCGTCACCCGACTCAATGACCGGCGGCTCAGTGTGAGCGTGACGGATTGGGTGAAGAACGGTGACCGGTGGACCGTCACCGGTGTCGACCCGGCCGGCGCACTCCGAGCAGTGCACCGCAGCACCGGGCTGCGGGTCGTGCTGCCGCCGGCGTATGTCTCGGAGCATGTGGAGCTGGGGTACGCGGTGACGGTGCACTGCGCTCAGGGAGTCACCGTCGACACCACCCACACCGTCCTGACCGGGACGGAGGCCAGGCAGCAGCTGTATGTGGCGATGAGCCGCGGCCGCGAATCGAACCAGACCTATGTTCAGGTCGTCGACGGGGGAGAAGAGAATGCCCCGATCCATCCCGCGACGCTGCGGCCGGTCACCGCCGGCGACGTCCTGGAGCAGGTCCTGGCCCGGGACGGATCCTCCCGATCGGTGACCACCGAAGCCCGACAGGCAGTAGACCCGCACACCCGGCTGGGGCTGGCGGCCGCCCGCTACACCGACGCGGTGACCGTGGCCATCGAACAGCTACACGCCGACGCCGCCACAGAGTTGGATGAGCAGGCCGACCAGGTGGTGGAGCATCTGACGTCCTGCCCAGCGTGGCCGACGCTGCGGTCCCATCTCCTGCACGCGGCCGCCGACAGCGCCGCTACGCCGCTGGAGGTGTTGCGGGCGGCGGTCGATGCCCGTGAGCTGGGCACGGCGACGGATCCGGCGGCGGTGCTGACCTGGCGACTCCCCGACTCCGCGGGTGTGGGGCCGTTGCCGTGGCTCCCCGCCATCCCCGCCACCCTCGCCGCGCATCCGCAGTGGGGACCGTATCTGGCGGCGCGTCAGCGCTTGGTGGAAGCCTTCGCTGTCGAGGTGCGCGGCGCTGCGGCCGGGGTGTCGCGGCCGGTGTGGGCGCTGCCCGGGCAGACGCTGACGACGTCGAGCGTGGGGGAGGTGGAGGTGTGGCGGGCGGCGTGGCAGGTCGACCGCGCGGACCGGCGCCCCACCGGCCCCGCCCAGCTCGGGGCCGCTGCGCACCGCTGGCAGCAGCGTCTCCTGGATCGGTTGCGGCCTGCGCATCCGGTGGGGGTGTGGACCGATCTGCTGCGCGACGTCCGCGCTGATCTGCCCCGCGACCCCTACGCCACCGTCTTGGCGCACCGCCTCGCCGCCCTGCATCAGGCCGGGGTGCCGGTCACCGAGCACCTCGCCGCCGCCGTGGCCGACGGGCCGCTGCCGGCGGAACAGCCTGCGGCCGCGTTGTGGTGGCGGCTGGCCCGCCACCTCGCCGCCGTCGACGGCCCCACCCTCCCTGCCTGGGAAGGATCACTGGTGGATCGGCTTGGGTATGAGGCGGCGGCGGAGTTGGAGGCCAGCCCCTGGTGGCCACACCTGGCCGCCGCACTCACCCACGCCACCGACCACGGACACCACCTCGACAATCTGATCACCCCGACGGCGGATGTGTCCGGGTTCGATGACGCGTGTCAGGCGATGCTGTGGCGCACACATCAGGCCACCGCCAACCCACCCGATGAGATGGAGCCGCCGCATCCCGATGAGCTGCCGCCTGAGGGGATCGAGGACATCGACTGGTCCACCCGCACCGCCGACCTCGCGGCCGCCGCGAGTTTGCGGGAGCGTACCGATCCGGACTTCACCGAGGTCGAGCTGCGGCAGGGGTTCGCGGCCGCCGACCGCTGGGCCGAGACCCCCCACACCCCACGGCGCCTCGCCCAGGTCACCGAGGCCGCGGCCGGGTTCTTCGAGACCCAGCTGCCCGCCAGCTGGAGCCAGCACTACTTCACGGAGCGGTTCGGGCAGGATCTCGCCGGCGACCCGCGGTTCCGTGTCGGGCACGCCCCCGCGGGCTGGACGTCCCTGGTCAGTGCGCTGCGGAAGCAAGGGTTCGACACCGCGGAACTGCTCGCGGCGGGGGTGGCCGCCACCACGAGGCAGGGCACCGTGGTCGACCGATTCCGCGACCGCGCCATCCTCCCCATCACACATGAAGGCGTCATCGTCGGGTTCGTCGGCCGCCGGCACCCCGACGCCGGCGACGACCACGGGCCGAAATACTTGAACAGCCCCGCCAGTGCACTGTTCGCGAAACGAGACGTCCTCTACGGCCACCACCACCTCCATGGCACCGCCACGCCGGTGATCGTGGAGGGCCCGATGGACGCGATCGCGGTCACCCTCGCCGGCCACGGGGCCTTCGTCGGCGTCGCACCGCTGGGAACCGCGCTGACCCCGGAACAGACGCTGCTGCTGCGCGACGGACCCACCCCGCTGATCGCCACAGACGCCGACAACGCCGGCCACGTCGCAGCCGAGAACACCTTCTGGCTCCTCGCCCAGCACCGCCGCGACCCACGCCGCCTGCTCCTCCCAGCCGGCGGAGACCCAGCACAGCTACTCCAACAGCACGGCCCCGACGCCCTCCACCATGCGCTGGCCGAGGCCACCACGGCGCAGGGGGAGCTGATGATCCGTGACCGTCTCACGTTCCTCCACCCCGCCGAGGCTGGCCGGCAGGTCGCCGAGATCATCGCCGCCCGCCCCCCAGCCACCTGGCAGCAACACCAGGCCCAGGTGCCGGAGGAGCAGACTCGACACCTGGTGACGCGGATCCATGCCTGGACCACCACCCCGGCCGCGGCCGCCGACCACGCACGCGAACAGACCAGGCAGATGCGCCGCCGCCTCGACCAGACCCCAGCCGACCGCTGGCAACGCTGGGCCGACCTGACCGGCCTGGCTGGGGTGGGGGAGTGGCCGCAGCTCGCCGCCCGGCTCGACGAACTCCACCACGCCGGCGCCGACACGACACTCTTGGCCCGGCGGCTGGCGAAGGTACCGGCCGCTGTCGCGGCCGCGACCCTGGCACGCCACGAGCCGGGGGCTGCGGTGGAGGTCGACTGGCGTCCCTGGGCTCAAGCGGTGAACCCGGCCCTGCTGGGTGAAGGGTGGGGGAGTGTGCAGGCGGACCTGCCCAGGTTGCAGGCCGCCGGCACCGACCTCACCGCCCTGGCTCGGAGGCTGGCGGGTCGCGACCCGGAGAAAGTGATAGCAGGGCTGCGTAACGTGCTGCGCAACCTCGCCAGCCAGAGGCCGACCGGTTCGAAGGTGTCGGAGGGGCCCGAGATGATGACGCTACAAGGACTGTGGAGAGGGGTGGGTCGTGATGATGGTTCACGCGGTGTGTGACCTGAGTTGGGGTTCTTCGAAGGCATGGCGTCTAGAAGTCGATCCCGCTATGACCAGCCCTCGCTTGAGGAGTTGTGGCTCAGCGCAGATGAGGAGTCCGTTGATGAATCAGTACGGCCGGTTCGCCGAGCAGTCGTGGCAGATGCTGGCGCCGGCCAGGTACGCGGCTTTGGAGGATCCCAACCACTTCTTCTCGACGTTGGGGCAGGAGGCCCAGACGCGGGTGGTGTGGCTGGCCGAGCAGATGCAGGGCCCCGACCCGCAGGGCGAAACCTATTGGGAGAAGGTGGGTCGGCTCAACGCGATCCGGATGCAGGCCGAGGAGATCGTCCGGGCCGAGATGCTGACCCCGGAACCGGAAGTCCTGGAAGAGGAGGACGACGAGAACGCGGGCTTCGACCCGCAGACCTCTTCGATCCTGCAGCTGCTGATGGAGACTCACCACGCGATCCACGACAAGACGGGCCTGATCGAGGACCAGTAACCCCCACCCCACCAGCCCCTCCCTCGACCGCTGCCGCGTCCGCGGCCGGGCCGGTGGCCGGCGCGGTGGTGGGGTTTCGGGTTGGGGGGCAGGACGGTTTGGCGCCGTCGGGGGCGGTGGCCAGGTTCGATGCCAACGTGGCCGCGATCCGCGTCCTGCGCCGGGTGCAGGCCGAGAGCCGCCCTGCGACGCCAGGGGAGCAGGAGGTGTTGGCCCGGTGGGGGTCGTGGGGGGCGCAGGGCCTGTCGCAGATCTTCGACGAGTCCCGCCCCGATCATGCGCAGCGGCGCCAGATGTTGCGGGAGTTGCTGGACCCGGCCGCCTACGATGCGGCGCGCCGCACCACGATCAACGCGCACTACACGCATGTGGAGTATGCCCGCGCGATCTGGGACACCCTGATCGAACTCGGCGCCCCCACCGGGGGGCGGGTGTTGGAGCCGGGCTGCGGGGCGGGGGTGTTCATCGGGACCGCCCCCGAGGCGGTGTCGATGATGGGCGTCGAGCTCGACCCGACCACCGCCGCCATCGCCGCCCTGCTGTATCCAGCGGCGCGGATCCGTGCCGAGTCGTTTGCCGAGACCCGCCTACCGGGCGGGTACTTCGACGCCGTGGTCGGGAACGTGCCGTTCGCTGATGTCCGGCTCCATGACCCGCTGCACAACCCGCACCACTACGTGATGCACAACCATTTCCTGTCCAAGTCGGTGCAGCTGACCCGCCCCGGCGGTCTGGTGGCGGTGCTGACCAGCCACTACACCCTCGACTCGCGTGACCCGGCGCATCGCCGCGACCTGCACCACCTCGCCGACCTGGTCGGCGTCATCCGGCTCCCCACCGGCGCCCACACCGCGGCCGCCGGCACCGAAGCCGTCACCGACCTCCTCATCCTCCGCCGCCGCGTCGAAGGGGAGGCTCCGGGGGAGGATGACTGGATCTTCACCGACCCGGTCACCCTCCCCGGACCCCACGGCACCGAGGAAACCCTCCACATCAACCGTCGCCTGACCGCCAACCCGTCGCTGGTGCTCGGCCAGCCCGAGTGCAGGGTCGGGATGCACGGCGTCGCAGGCCTCCACATCACCCCCACCCCCGACCTCGACACCAGCGCCGCCCTCCGAGACGCCCTGGCCGGGATCACCCGGCAGGCCCGGGAGAAGGGGTGGACGTTCACGCCCTCCACCGGCGACTCGCCTGCGGTGGTGGGGGAGGGGGTGGTGGCTGAGCGGGATGGGCACCTGAGCGCGCACCCCGATGGCCGGTTCACCGTGGTCTCCGAGGGCGTGAACGTGGCGGTGGAGGTCCCGGTCAGGCAGCGGGTCGAGGTGCGGGCCCTGCTCGAGCTGCGGGACCAGGCCCGAGGCCTGATCGCGGCCGAGACCACCGCCGCCGATGGTGATTCCGGGTTGGAGGAGGACCGGCGAAGGCTGCTGCGGTCGTGGGAACGCTACGTCGAAGCGTTTGGGCCGATCAACCGGTTCACGTTGACGCAGCCGAAAGACCCGACCCGCAGACCGGCGCGGTTGATACCGGCGGCGGTGCGGCTGGTGACCCGCCTCGACCCCTACGGTCCGCTGGTCGCGGCCCTGGAACGCTTCGACGACGACACCGGCCTGGCTCTGCCCGCCGGGTTGCTGACCGCCCGGCAGATCGTGCCCCGGGAACCCGTCACCTCCGCCGAGACACCCTCGGATGCGGTCAGTGTCAGCCTGGACACCCTCGGCCGCGTCGACCTGCCCACCATCGCCGCCCTGCTGGGCTGCGACCAGACCCAGGCACGACAACGGATTGATGATCTGGTGTTCGACACCCCCACCCCCGAAGGCGACAGCAGCGGGGTGGTGTTGCGGGCCGAGTACCTCTCCGGCAACGTCCGCGACAAACTCGACCTCGCCCGCCAGGCGGCCGCCGTCGATCCCCGCTGGCAGCACAACGTGACCGCGCTGCGAGCCGTGCTACCCCCCGACCTGGGCCCAGGAGACATCACCGCCGCGCTGGGGGCGGTGTGGATACCGGCCGAGGATCACACCTTGTTCATGCGCGAAATCCTGCAGGATCGGCAGGCGAAGGTGACTCATATTCATGGCTCCGAGTGGGTGGTCGAGGGCAACAAGTGGTCGATGTCAGCGACCCACGATTGGGGGACCCGCCGGCTCACCGCCCCCGAACTGATCCAACGTCTGCTGACCCAGACGCAGATCCTGGTCAAGGACTCCCACACCGACCGTGACGGACGCAAGATCGACACGTTGAACGCCACCGAAACCGAGGCCGCGCAGGAGAAAGCCCGGCTGCTCGCGCAGCGGTTCGCCGGGTGGGTGTGGGAGGACCCCGAGCGTGGTGCGCGGCTGCAGGCCGAGTACAATCGCCGGTTCAACTCGATCGTGCTGCGCGATTACAGCGCCGAAGGCCAGCAGTTGACGTTTCCCGGTTTGGTGAACTTATTCACCCCGCGGCCGCATCAAAGGGCGGCGGTCGCGCGGATGCTCAACGAGCCATCCGTGGGCCTGTTCCACGTCGTCGGGGCCGGGAAGACCGCGGAGATGATCATCGGCGCCACCGAACTGAAACGCCTCCAGATGATCCGGAAACCCGCGATCGTGGTGCCCAACAACCTGCTGGCGCAGTTCACCCGCGACTGGATGCAGCTCTACCCCCACGCCACCGTCCTGGCCGCCGGCGCCGATGAAGTCACCGCCGACAAACGCCGCGCGTTCGTCGCCCGCGTCGCCGCCAACGACTGGGACGCGGTCATCCTCACCCGCACCGCCTTCCAAGCCCTCCCCTTGGACCCGCGCCGCGAACTCGACTACCTCACCGAACAGACCCGCGACATCCGCGCCGCCCTAATCCGGCTCGCTGACGCCGGCGGCCGCGCCGAATCCCGCGTCAAAGCCATCGAGAAGCAGATCCTGCGCGCCGAAGAGAAACTCAAAGCCAAACTCGACCAGCCCCGCGACCCCGGGATCAGCTTCGAAGAAACCGGCATCGACTACCTGGTCATCGACGAACTCCACGACTACAAGAACCTGCGCGTCGCCTCGAACATCCCCGGCGCCTCCATCGACGGCTCACAACGGTCCCAGGACCTCGACGCGAAACTGTGGTTCCTGCGCCACCGCTACGGGCATCGCGTGATCACCGGCGCCACCGCCACCCCGATCGCGAACTCCGTCACCGAGATGTACGTCATGCAGCACTACCTCGCCCCCCACCTCCTCACCCAGGCCGGGATCAACGACTTCGACTCCTGGGCCGCGACCTTCGGGGAAGTGGTCACCGGCTTCGAAACCAACATCACCGGCGACAAGTTCCAACTCCGCGCCAGATTCGCCCGCTTCACCAACGTTCCCGAACTCCTCACCATGTTCCACTCCTTCGGCGACGTGAAAACCGCCGCCGACCTCAACCTGCCCGTCCCCACCATCACCCCCCGCCACGACGGCACCCCCCTCCCGCAACTGCTCACCGTCGCAAAATCCGCGGCGTTGACCGGCTACATCGACGAGCTGGCCGACCGCGTCGACCTGATCGCCGGCCGACAGGTCGACCCCCGCGACGACAACATGCTCAAAATCGGCAACGACGGCCGCCTCGCCGCCCTCGACATGCGCCTGGTCACCGACCCCGACCAGCACCCCCTCCTCCACGAACCCGGCAAAGTCGACATCGCCGCCGCCGAACTCACCCGCATCTGGCACACCACCAAAACCCAGGTGTATCTGGACCCGGCCACCGGCCAGCCATCCCCGATCCTCGGCGGGTTGCAGATCGTGTTCTGTGACCTGTCGACCCCCAGCGACCAGTGGAACATCTACCACGAGCTCCGCGACCAACTCCACGCCAACGGACTCCCACCCGGATCGGTGCGGTTCATCCACGACGCGACCACCGACCAAGCCAAAGCCCGCCTGTTCGCCGACGCCCGTGCCGGGAAGATCGCCGTGCTGATCGGCTCCACCGCGAAAATGGGCACCGGCACCAACGTCCAAGACCGCGCCCTCCACGTCATGCACCTCGACGCCCCCTGGCGACCCGCCGACGTCACCCAACGCGAAGGCCGCGCCATCCGCCAAGGCAACCAGAACACCACCGTCCAAATCAGCCAGGTCATCACCGAAGGCTCCTTCGACACCTACATGTGGCAAACCCTCGAACGGAAAGGCCGGTTCATCGACCAGATCATGCGCGGCACCCTGGGCGGCGCCCGCGACATCGAAGACGTCTCCGAAGCCACCCTCAGCTTCGCCGAATTCAAAGCCATCGCCTCCGGCAACCCCCTCCTCCTCCAACACGCCCAAGCCCAACACGACCTGGCCCGCCTCACCCGCCTCGCCGAAGCGCACAAGCACACCCAGATCGCGCTCCGCCACACCATCAGCAGCAGCCAGCACACCATCGAGCACCTCACCGGCCGGCTCCCCGAACTCCACGCCGCCGCCGCACTCACGATCCCGACAGCGGGTGACGCGTTCCAGATCACCCTCAACGGTCAGCGCTACACCAAACGCGGCGACGCCGCCGACGAGCTGCACGCCATGTTCGCCCAGCTGAACCTCCGACCCGACCAGCACCTCGACCTCGGCCCCATCGCCGAACTCGGCGGCCACCACATCCAGATGACCGCACTCGGCAACGGCAACATCGCCTTCACCCTCACCGCCGCCGGCGACACCCCCGCCGTCACGATCCCGCACGCGGACCTCGGCAACCCGCAGAAAGGCACCCTCACCAAACTCGAGAACCTGATCAGCCGAGCCCTGCCAGCCCTCATCGCCGGCCACGAAGAATCCCTAGCCGAACACCACACCCGCCACGCGCACGCCACCGCCCTCCACGGGCAACCCTTCCCCCACCAAGACGACCTCGACACCGCCCGACAGCGCTACACCGCCATCAACGAACAACTCACCCACCAAACCCCCCTCACCAGCCCCAACACCCCCGACGACGCCGACGGCGACCAGGAACGGTTCGACACCTGGGCACACGCCACCAACCCCGCCCTCCTCACCGACCCCAACCGCGACACCACCCGCATCCACCTGACCCGGCTGGCGCGCCTCGGCGCCGACCTCGATCACCTCTCCACACGCCTCAAAGGCCTCCACCCCCAGGCCATCCACCGCGCCCTCGAAACCAACCTCCGACAACGAACCACACCCCCGCCGACCAACAGCACCACCCTGCACACGACCCAGCATCCGATGGGTCACACCCGGTCGACGGCGCCCCGGCACACGCCACCCAGATAGAGGCCAAGCGGGACCTCGGCCTTCGGGGGAGATCCCGGGTCACTCAACACGGGAAGGGTGGGCTGGGGTGGTCAGGAGCGGCGTTTGGACGCCGGGCCCAGCGCCCCTGGCGAGATAGGCGCGCTCCGGGACTGCGCAGGTGGGGTGACAGTGTGCTGGTGTGACTGTCGGCCTCACGAATGCTGAGTGCGGCGGTCAAGTTCGTACAGATAGTAGAGATCATGTCTTTGTGTGGCTGACTTGCCCCGATAACTATCCATGGCTCCCTGGACCAGGCCGGGGGCTACCGCGGCCCCCGCCGCCAGTCCGGCGGTAAGGGCTCCCTCCAACTGGAACTGCGTGCCCGTAAAGACGGTAAGGGCGGCAGGCGCCCAGCCCTTGGCAATATCGCCCACGTTCCTTCCCAGGCTGCGAACAACCTCACGCACTAGCGAGTGATCCGCCATGGCGGTGCGGATGTCGTTGATCGTGGGACCAACCTCAGTCCGCCAGACCGCATCCACCTCGGCCTGCACGTGCTCACTGAACGGTGTGGTTTGCAGCTGTCCGCGCAGATGTGCCACCTTCCTGCGGTACCTATCGAGCGGGTCATCGAGGTCTTGCCTCAGTTCCATCGCCTCTTTGAGCGGGACCGACGGGAACGCGGGGAGTCTCGAGAGCAGCCCTGTGCCCAGAATGGCTTCGGCCGCGTTGCTCACCGACCGCTCGGGAGGCCGCACGTGCCCCTCGCTGATGAGGGACCTCGTCATCGAAGCCATCTGCTCGTCGAGCAGCACGAACATGTTCGGGTCGCGAAGGTAGCGCTTCAACTCGCTCAGGAAGGAGCTGATCACTTGTTCGGAATCGTCGCTGACGACTACGTTCTCGTTCAACCGAACGAGAGTGCCCGACAGGGCTGACTCCAACTCAGCAACGCCGGACTCGACGCGCATTTCTTGGCCGATCCGCTGGATGTCGCCCATCGCTGACGCCGCCTGATTACCTACCTCTTCAAGCAGGCCGGCAAGGTCGGCCATGCCAGCCGCGGACTCTGGGCTGGTGCTCGCCAGTGCCCGCACAGCCTCGGGGTTGATCATGAACAGTGCGCGCAGCAGCTCGCGGTTCTCTGCCACCTTGCCGCCGCCCATGCGGGCGAGCGTCTGGTCATCCAAGCTGGCGATCAAATTCAGCAGAGCCCCAGGCTCGTTGTTGCTGAAACTCACGACGTCTCGCACCATGCGGCTGCTCAGGCTCAGGACCTCGATGGTGTCGGCGTAGAGGAGTCCGGCCTTGACGAGCTCGATTTCGTGATGGACGCTGGGTCCGCTGGCCGCATTGTCGATACCGGTCACGATCGCAAGGTGTGTCCTCACGAGGGTTGGCTTGGTTCGTCGTCTCGCGGTCGGTGGGGTTGACCGTCGCTTCATCTGGCGCTTCCTTCCCGCACTGGCCGCAGATTCTATCGGGGGCCGTGATGGCCTAGCAGCGGGCTGCACCGTCGTCCTCAAGCCCAGCGAGGTCGCACCGCTCAGCGCGTACATCCTCGCGGAGGTGTGCGACGAGATCGGGCTGCCGGCCGGAGTGCTCAACCTCGTCAGCGGTCGCGGCGTCCCCGTCGGCGAGGCGATCGCCACCTCGCCGGACATCGACATGGTCTCGTTCACCGGTTCGACCGCCGCCGGCGTACGGGTCAGCGAGCTCGCCGCGCCCACGGTGAAGAAGGTCGCGCTGGAGCTCGGAGGAAAGTCGGCGAACATCATCCTCGACGACGCCGATCTGGAAGAGGCCGTCGCCGCGGGCGTCGCCAACTGCTACTTCAACGCGGGGCAGACCTGCACGGCGCTCACCCGCATGCTCGTCCCCGAGAGCCTGCTGCCGGAGGTCGAGGCGATCGCTAAGTCCGCGGCCGAGAGCTTCGTGTACGGCGATCCGTTCTCCGAGAAGACGCAGCTGGGGCCGGTGGTGAACGCGCGGCAGCTCGACCGCGTCGAGGAGCTCATCGCCACGGGCGTCGAAGAAGGCGCAACGCTGGTCACCGGCGGCGGCATCCGTCCGACCGGAAAAGGCTATTTCGTCGAGCCCACGGTGTTCTCAGGTGTGACCAGCGACATGACGATCAACCGGGTGGAGATCTTCGGACCCGTCCTGTCGATCGTCCCGTACCGCGACGAGGAAGAGGCGGTCGCGCTGGCCAACGAGAGCGAGTTCGGCCTCGCGGGTGGCGTGTGGTCCGGCGATGAAGACAGAGCAGTGAAGGTGGCCCGACGACTGCGTACCGGCCAAGTTTCTGTGAACGGCGGCGGTTTCAACAACGAGGCTCCGTTCGGCGGATACAAGAAGTCGGGTGTTGGCCGAGAGGCCGGAGCAGCGGGGTTCGAGGAATACCTCGAGATCAAGTCGATCCATCGCTCCAACTAAAATGCTTGGCGGGTGACGCTCATGGCGTCACCCGCCAAGTCACGGTGGGGTGGTTGTCCAGCGCGACTGTGGCTCGCCTCCACGAAAAGAGTCGGGCCACACGCCGTTGTTCAGGCCGACTCGGAGGGATCATGTCTCGCGCGCCTAACCACGGCCTGAACTGTCTGGAACTCCCATCTAGACCGCGACACGTACCATTTGCACCTTTCTCGGACTCGCAGTCGGGACGCAAGGTCGGCGGGAGCATCTCTGGACGAGATATGCACGCGCCCACCATCCCGAGGCTCGAGATATCGCTACCAGGCGGTGTAGCCTCCATCGACGAGATAGTCGGCACCAGTGACGAAGCTCGCGGCGTCGGACGCGAGGAACGCCACGACGGCCGCGACCTCGTCGGTCTCCGCCGCGCGCCCCATCGGCGTCATCCGGAACCAGACGTCGGTGATCGCTTCGCGGCCCGCCGTCGTCTTGTCGAACATCTCCGTGCGCGTGTAGCTGGGGGAGACGGAGTTGACCCGTACGCCCCGGGGCGCCCATTCGCTCGCGAGCGACCTGGTGAGGCCGAGGATCGCGGCCTTCGACGAGTTGTACGCCGCCCCGGGATGCGGCGTGTTGGCGATGTGGGCCGAGATCGAGGCAATGTTCACGATCGAGCCCGAGCCCTGCTCGACCATACGCCGAGCTGCTGCGCGGGCTCCGTAGTAGGCGCCGAACACGTTCACCTCGTAGATGCGTGCGAAATCCTCGTCGGTCATATCGAGAGCGGGCACCTCGATCACGATGCCTGCGTTGTTGACCCACACGTCGAGGCGCCCGTGCTCGGCCACGATGCGATCGACGGCGTCCTCAAGTTCGCCGGAGACGGTGACGTCGGCCTGGATCCAGTGACCGCCCCATTGCTGCGCCGCGGCCCGTGCGCTCTCGGGGTCGCGGTCGATGACGACGGGGATCGCGCCGGAGGCGTGCAGTGTGCGGCAGATCGCGCCGCCGATGCCCTGCGCGCCTCCTGTGACGGCGGCGATCCTGCCGTCGAGCCCGCCGATCGGATACGGAGCTTTCATCACTGCCTCCTCGTCGATGGAAGAGGGGTGACGGCCTCGGCCGCCACCCCTCCACCGGATCAGTCTTTCAGCGCATCCTCGGGGACGAGCGTTCCCGGGTTCATCGTGTTGTTCGGGTCGAAGAGCTTCTTCAGCCCGACGAGGATCGGGAACGCCGAGCCCAGCTCGTCGGCGATGCGCGCCACGCGCATCTTGCCGACGCCGTGGTGGTGCACGATGCCCCCGCTGGGCTGCTTGAGCACCTCGGTGGCGACGGCGTCCTTGACCGCGCGATCGGACTGCCACATGTTCAGAGGCTCGTCGTCCTTGATCGCCAGCTGATAGACGAAGTAGATGTTCGTGCCGTTCTGGTAGCTGTGCGAGACGTGACCCCCGATCATCGTCATGTTCTCGATCTTTCCCGGTACGTTAGAGATGACGTCGCGGTAGATCTTCTTGATGTCGCTCCAGCTGGCGGAGATCTCCACCGTCGTGTTGAACAGCCTGCTCGCGCGGTACTTGTCGCGGTTGGGCTCGGTCCCGAGCACCGCGTTGACGGCGTTGCGCTCGATCATCCAGTGGTCCACGACGTCGGTCCCGATGGAGCGGCCGCTGTGCGCCTCCGCGACGCGGTCGATCTTCGCCCCGATCGCCTGCGCGATCTCCGGCGGCGCCTCGGCGACGAAGAACATGCAGGCCTCGTCCTCGCCCAGCTCCACCGTGCCGTAGTTCATATCCATGTCGGCCTTGTCGTAGAGACGCACGACGGCGGGACGATAGCCCGAGGTGATGACCTCTCGGATCGCGTCGAGGCCGCTCTCGAAGTTGGGGACGACGTAGGCGCCGCGCCACTGGTCCTTGGAATAGTCGACGAAGACCTTGATGGTCACTTCGGTGATCGCGGCCCACGCGCCCTCGCTGCCCATGATGGTGTGGCGCAGGTCGGGACCCGCGGCGGCGCGGGGGACGGGACGCAGCCGGACGATCTCGCCGTCGGGCAGCACCGCCTCCATGCCCGTGAGCATGTCCTCGATGCCCCCGTAGTACGTGCTGAGCTGACCGATGCTGCGGGTGGACACCAGGCCCCCCATGCAGGCGAGCGGCTGGGACTGGGGCCAGTGCCCCGTCGTCAGGCCCTTCTCGTTCAGGAGTTCCTCGAGGTCCTTCAGGCGCATGCCGCCCTGTGTTGTGACCTGCATGTTCTCCTCGTCGAGGGAGATCAGCTTGTCCATGCCGCGCATGTCGACGATGACGGTCTTGTCGTTCACGACGAGCAGCTGGTCTTCGCTGCTCGAGGCGCCTGCCTGGAGCATTACGCTGATGCCGTGGTCGTCGCAGTGCTTCATGACCGCCGCGACCTCTTCTGTGCTGTGCACGCGCGCGATGCAGAGGGGAAGGAACTCGGGCTCGTAGCCGAAGGCCTTCTCGAACTGCCGCACGAGCACGCCCTCCGGACGCAGCAGCGCCTCACGGTCCGTCAGGACGCCGTCGTCCCCGACGATGCGCTTCAGGTCCGCTACGACGTCACTCGCAGTTGCCTCGCTAGATGACACACGGTCTCCTCTGTTCAGCCCGGTTCGCCGGGCAGTTTGTAGTAATCTTTCACCCAAGATAGGGGAGAAGCCGGCGCACCGCAAGAAAAACAGAGATCTGGCGAGTTCTCTTGCCAATGGCTGCCCTATCTGTGTAGTTTCCTTTCAATGGTTCTGATCGGCCGCGATCACGACGTCACCGTGTCCGCCCGTCCCGAAGGCGGGACGTGGAGTGTCCAACGAAGGGTGCAAGAAACATGAAGCTGACCACACGTCCAGGCCGTCTCATCGCGGGAATAGGCCTCGCAGCACTGCTGATCGGCACCGCCGGCTGCAGCTCCCCGGCGGACCGGGACCAGCCGCCCGCATCCGCCGGCTCCGAAGAGCCGGCCTCTACGAGCTCCGACCCGGCGGTCGCTGCGCTTCTGGACGAAGTGAAGGACAAGGCCGATCTCGACGCGCTCGCCTTCTTCGAGTCGCTCGCCGATGAGGGGCTCTCTGACGCCCAGGTGATCGACTTCTTCGTGAATCTGCCGCTGTCGGACGCCAACAAGGAGATCCACGACCTCTACAACTCGCGGGGATTCGCCAACGGCGCTGAGGCATATCCGGCTGCCGAGATGGTCGACGGCTTCGAATGGACCTCCGGAATGGGCAGGGAGATCTCCGGTCCATTCACCGATCAGGAGCTGAAGCTGCCGTTCTCGGACGACTACATCCCGATCCCGGAGGGCCCCGTCGGCGACGCGAACGAGACGTACACGATCGGTCTGCTGTCCGGCGGCCTGTCGGATGCCTGGATCGCGAACTACCAGGACAGCGTGGGCTACGAGGCTGGACGCCACAGCAACGTGACCCTGGACGTCCGCGACTACAACTTCGACATGGCGAAGTACGCGACCGAGATGGACGCCCTGATCGCAAAGCAGGTCGACGCGATCGTGACCTGGCCGATGGTGGAGTCCTCGTCCACCGCCCCGGTCAAGCGCGCCGAGGAGGCCGGCATCCCGGTCATCACCGCCGATCGCACGAGCGGATACGCCGACGTCGCGGCCCGCGTCACGGGCAACTTCCCCGCCAACGGGGCGCAGAACGGCATGTACCTCGTGTGGAAGCTCGCACAGGAGAGCGGCGGGGAGGAGGTCGCCGGAAACGTCGTGGTGCTGGGCAAGCCCGCCGGAAGCACCGCGGACAACATCCGCGGGGGCTATTTCCTGAAGGTGTTGAGCTACTTCCCGGGGATCACCGTCCTCAAGTACGAGAACATCGACGACAACCGCCAGGCATCCGCCGAGGCCGCGCAGAACGCGTTCGCGACCTACAACGACATCGACGCTGTCTTCGGCGCGGACTCCAACAAGGCGGCCGTCGCGGCACAGGCCGCGGAGCAGGCCGGCCGCCTGACTCGGGACGGCGGCGAGCCGCTGATCATCCTCTCCACGGACGACGCGAAGGAGATCTTCTCGCTCCTCGATGCCGGCAAGGTCTCCGTCAACACCCCGTACACACCGCTGATCGGCGATGTGCAGATGCGCGTCGCGCTCAAGATCCTCGCCGGGGAGGACATCCCGCAGGACGTCGCGACCCCGAACATCCCCATGGTGACGAAGGACGGCGACAAGATCTTCGGCTGCAGACGCTGAAGCCCTCGGAGTGGATCCAGTACACCTTCGGGTGAGGCGGGCCTCGAGCCTTCCCACCTACTACACGGGCCGGCCGGTCCTCCTTCCGGCCGGCCCCGTTGAGAACGGAGTCTCTACCGCATGCCGACCACGACACGGAGGTCCTCGCCGGCGACGAGCACGCTGCTCCTGTCATCGCGATCCTGGCGGTGTTCATCGTCATCGCCGCCGTGTTCATCCCCAACTTCTTCGCGCCGACGAACCTCGCCAACATCACGCGGCTCTATGCGCCCGCGGGAATCATGGCCATCGGTCTGTCGATGGTGCTGCTGACGGGCGAGATCGACGTGTCCGTCGGCGCGATCGCATCCGTGTCGGTCATGACCGCGACGCGATTCGTAGACATCGACCAGCTGCTCGCGATCGTGATGGCCCTCGTCGTCGGGGTGGTCTGCGGGCTCGTAAACGGATTCGTCGTCACGAGACTGCGGGTGCCGTCCCTGATCGTGACGATCGGAACGCTCAGCCTGTTCGGCGGGCTCGCCGCGGTGGTCAACTCGCAGACGAAGTTCTTCGAGGACCGCTACCCGCTCTACTCGGCTCCCAGCAGGGCGAACCTCCTCGGAGTCCCCCTCGCGTTCGTGATCTGCGTCCTCATCGCCGCACTGCTGTGGTGGGTGACGGCACGCACCGCGTTCGGACGGCGCATGTACTTCGTCGGCACGAACCGGCGCGCCGCCTGGATGAGTGGCGTGCGCGTCGACCGCATCCGCATCATCGCGTTCACGATCTCGGGGTTCTGCGCAGCGCTGTCCGGCTACCTGCTGAGCGCGCAGATCGGCAACGCGGCCGTGACATCGGCACCGGGCAGGAGATCACCGCCATCGCGATCGCCGTGCTGAGCGGCGTGTCCCTCTTCGGCGGCAGGGGGTCGATCGCGGCCGTGCTGATCGGCACGCTCACACTCGGCGTCTTCATCAACATGCTGGCCTTGTTCCGCCTGGGCAGCTACTTCAGCCTCGCGATGCAGGGCGTGCTCGTGATCGCCGTCGTGTTCCTGTTCGGCATACTCAACCGCCGGGCGACGAAGGAGGATGCGTCATGACCGAGGTGCTCCGCGAGGTCTCGTCCCGCACCCGCCGGGGTCTTCCCGGATGGCTCATGCTCGACCTCATGCTCGTCGCGGTCATCGTCGTCCTCCTGCTCGTCGGCCAGCTCACACTCGGCGGCGGATTCCTGCAGCCGGCGAACATCCGCGTCATCCTCGTCGCGTGCGTCGTGGGAGGATTGCTCGCTATCGCGCAGGCGCTCGCGCTCATCGTGCGGGAGATCGATCTCGCCCTCGGCGCGACCCTCGTCGTCGCTCCCCTGCTCGCGGCGTACTCGGCCGACCAGATCACCTACGCGATGACGGGACGGGGCCTCCTCGTCGGCCTCACCGGCGTGCTGACCGGTGGCTGGTGGCTCATCGTGGGACTCACGGTGCTCTACTCCGTGGGGATCGGCATCGTGATGGGCATTCTCATCGCCTATCTGAAAGTGCCCTCGTTCGTGGTCACGATCGGCATGAGCTTCATCATGATCGGTGCCGGATATGTCCTCTCACAGGGAACGCCCGTCGCCTTCCAAGACGTCGAAGGGTCCGAGTTCATCGGCAACGCGTTCATCGCCGGCCTCATCCCGTGGAGCTTCGTCTGCTTCGTGCTGGCCGCGCTCATCATGTCGTTCTTCATGAACTGGACGAAGCCTCGGCCCCCGTCTCTACGCGACGGGGGGTAACGCGCACGCGGCGGCGCTCACCGGCGTGGACACGAGGCGCTGGCGCGTCGTCGCCTACGCGGTCGCGGGCGCCATCATCGCCGTCGCCGCGATCCTCAATATGTCGCGCATGCAGGGCGTCGACGTCGGCCAGAACGCGAACTTCGCGTTGCAGAGCATCGTCATCGCCATCCTCGGTGGCGTCGGGGTGCGCGGCGGTGAGGGACGGATCTCGGGTGTCGTGCTCGCGACTGTCGCGTTCACCCTCTTGCTCCAGATCCTCAGCTCGTTCGGGTTCAACTACTACGCGCAGATGGCCGTGTCCGGCTTCGTCGTGCTCATCTTCACGGCCGTCAGCAAGCGGGCCGACAGCCAGCGGCTCCGGCGCATGAAGAAGATCGAGGTGTGACCATGTGTACGATCCACCTAACCGGGGCGCGCCGAAGGGATGTTGCATGACCGATCTGCTGCTCCAACTGGACGCCATCAACAAGTCCTTCTTCGGCAACGCCGTCCTCACCGACGTGAGCTTCGAGCTGACGGCGGGCGAGATCGTCTCCCTCGTTGGCACCAACGGCGCCGGGAAGTCCACGTTGTCGTCGATCATCGCCGGCATCCACTCGCCCGACAGCGGCGTCATCCACATCGCGGGTAAGAAAGTGCACCTGCGCACGCCGCGCGACGCGGAGCGCCAGGGCATCGGCATGGTCCACCAGGAGCCGACCCTCGTGGACCAGCTCTCCGTCTACGAGAACATCTTCCTCAACGCGAGCTGCTCAGCCACGGCGGAACGCTCCGACGACGGGCGATGATCGACGAGAGCGCGCCGTCCTGGAATCCCTCGGGTACGGGGTCGATCCCGAGGCGCTGGGTGCGCAACCTCCCCCTCATCGACCGCGGCGTCGTCGCCATCGCTCGCGCCATGCTCGCCAGGCCGCGCATCCTCATCCTGGACGAGGTCACGGCGACGCTCAACGCGAAAGAGGTCGAGCACCTCTTCACCGTGGTCCGGCAGATCGCCAGCAGCGGGGTCGGCATCGTGTTCATCGGACACGACATGCGCGAGGTCGTCGAGATCTCCAATCGCGTCGTCGTGGTGCGCGACGGGCAGATCGGCGGCGTGCTGAGCGCGGGAGACGATCTCGACGAGGCCACGATCATCAGAATGATGCTGGGGGCCACCGCGGAATGGCAGGAGGGCCACGCGCAGGACGCCGATCGCGACCCCACCGACCCGACCGCGACGCCCCTGCTGAGCACCCGATCGCTCTCGCTCGACGGCATCTACGACGGCGTCTCGCTCGACGTCCGTGCGCGCGAGGTGGTGGGGCTGGCCGGCCTCAAAGGCGCGGGGATCAGCGAGCTCCTGTTCACGCTCTTCGGCGGCTACCGACCGTCGGATGGTGAGATCCGGCGCGACGGCGTCCGTATTCAGCCGCGCAGCCCGCGCGAGGCGATCGCGCGGGGGATCGGCATGGTGACCAACGATCGGCAGGGCGAGGGGCTGGCCCTCGGACTGGCGCTCTCCGACAACATCGTGATCGCCACGCTGCGGCGTTTCTCCCGGTGGCTGGGCTCCGTCTCCGAGCGGGAGGTCGACGCCGCCACCAGATCATCGATCGA